>JAJYZK010000047.1 GCA_021799945.1 Acidobacteriota bacterium | reverse complement strand
CGGCGGTGTAGCCGCACCAGCGGCATTTGACGGCCGGAACCGAAGCGGGCTGCGATTGGGGATTATTGTCCATGGATGAACTCACTTCTTTTCGTGGTGCGGATGGTGATACATGGATTGCATGCCCACCCGTCCCGGCCCGAAGACGGAGGCGGCGGCATCCGCGCACTCCAGCATAAGCCGAGCCCGGTTCTCCACCGATCCGCCGTATTCATCGTCGCGGTGGTTGGTTCCGTCCTGCAAAAACTGATCGAGCAGATAGCCGTTGGCGCCATGCAGCTCCACGCCGTCGAAGCCCGCGGCCTGCGCATGCTCCGCCGCGCGGCGGAACTGCTGCACGACAGCCCTCGTCTCTTCGAGGGTGAGCGCGCGCGGCGTTTCAAACTCCACCTGGGGACGGAGCAGACTCACATGGCCGGCCGGCTTTACCGCGCTGGGCGCCACCGGCAGCCGCCCCTGCAGGAATGAGGAGTGCGAGATGCGCCCCACGTGCCAGATCTGCATGAAGATGCGGCCGCCGGCGCGGTGCACGGCCTGGACGATCTGCTTCCAGCCCTCCACCTGCTCCCGATTCCAGATTCCTGGAACCCGCCGGTACCCGACGCCCATGGGGTCCACGGGAACGCCTTCGCTGATAATCAGGCCGGCTCCGGCGCGCTGCCGGTAATACTCCGCCATGGTCGGGGTCGGCAGATGATCCTCCGTTCCGCGCAGGCGGGTCAATGGCGACATGAAAATGCGGTTGGGCAGATCGAGATCGCCGACGCGGACCGGATCGAATAGAGAGGGCATTCACATCTCCGATATGCAGAACTGAGATTTGGATGAAGCGGCGTCGAAGAAGTTGCAAAGCCTGGGGGCTCATGGACCGGGGATCGGACGGCAATGAAAACCTCGTCTCCGGCCACGGCCCAAACCGGCCTTCGCCGCCGGCCGCTATTCGTCGGTCACGCAGCCCAGACTGGCGCTTTTCACCGCACGGATGTACTTGGCCAGGGTTCCCCGCGTTGCCTTGTAGGCCGGCATGGTCCAAGCCGCGCGTCGGGCGGCGAGATCCTCCGCGGACAGGTCCACGGAAATCGCATTCCGAGCCGCATCGATGGTGATGCGGTCGCCATTCCGAACCAGCGCAATCGACCCTCCCTCCTGCGCCTCGGGCGTGACGTGGCCGACGATAAACCCATGCGAGCCGCCGGAAAATCTGCCATCCGTGATCAAGGCAACGTCCTTCCCCAGGCCGGCGCCCATGATGGCCGAGGTGGGCGTCAGCATCTCCGGCATGCCGGGACCGCCCTTGGGCCCCTCATAGCGAATAACGACCACTTCGCCCTTTGCAATGTGGCCCTCTTCAAGCGCGCGCAGCATCGCCTCCTCCGAGTCAAAGACATTCGCCGGACCGGAAAAGCGCAATCCCTCCTTGCCTGTAATCTTGGCGACCGCGCCCTCCGGGGCGAGGTTGCCGCGCAAAATCTGCAGGTGGCTGTTCTTCTTCAGCGGATCCGTGAGCGGCCGCACAATCTCCTGCCCGGGAGCGAGCGCCGGCAGGGCCTCCAGATTTTCCGCCAGGGTTTTGCCGGTGACGGTGAGGCAATCGCCGTGCAAGAGACCCGCGGCGAGCAGCAGCTTGAAAACTCCGGGCAGCCCGCCGACCGCCTGCAGATCCTCCATCACATGGGCGCCGCTCGGCTTGAAGTCCGCCAGCAAAGGCGTGCGATCGCCGATTCGCTGAAAATCGTCTAAGGAGAGCGGCACGTCCACCGCCCGGGCCATCGCAATCAGATGAAGGACGGCGTTGGTGGACCCGCCGAGCGCGCAGACAACGGTGATTGCATTCTCAAAGGCCGGCCGGGTCATGATGTCGCGCGGCTTCAGATCCCGCTCCAGAAGATTCCGCACCGCGGCGCCGGCGCGCAGGCATTCCTCCAGCTTTTCCGGGGCCTCGGCGGGGGTGGAGGCGCTATAGGGCAGAGACATGCCCAGGGCTTCGATAGCGGAGGCCATGGTGTTCGCCGTATACATGCCGCCGCAGGCGCCCGCCCCCGGACAGGCGTGACGGACGATGGCCTGGCGCTGCTGGTCGTCGATGGCGTGGCTCAGGTACTGCCCATAGCTCTGGAATGCGGAAATAATGTCCAGTTTCTGATGGTTATGGCGCCCGGCGCGGATGGTTCCGCCATAAATCATCAGGCTCGGCCGATTCAACCGCCCCATGGCTATGACGCATCCCGGCATGTTTTTATCGCAGCCGGGAATGGAAATGTTCGCGTCATACCACTGCGCGGACATCACGGTCTCGATGGAATCGGCGATGATGTCGCGGGACTGCAGGGAAAAGCTCATGCCCTCGGTGCCCATGGAAATCCCATCGCTGACGCCGATGGTGTTGAATCGCAGCCCGACCATCCCCGCCGCGGCGACCCCCTCCTTGGCTTTTTCCGCCAGCCCAAGCAGGTGCATGTTGCAAGGGTTGCCCTCAAACCAGACGCTGGCAATGCCGACCTGCGGCTTCATCATGTCCGGCTCACGCAGGCCCACGGCGTACAGCATGGCCTGCGAGGCGCCCTGCGACCTGGGCTGAGTAATTTCCGAGCTGTATCGATTCAGCTTCTTTGTCATGTGCGCGGCGTCCGCCGGGGTCTCCGATTTCTCCATTTTTTCCGCTCGATCCCTTCCTAGGAACGGCAAACGCCTCGATCCCGATACGGAACCAGGTTGCCCCGCTTGCCATTGTTCCATCCGCATGCGCGGTCTATCCACAGGGCGGTCTATCCACATGATAGGTGGGTGCGGCCAAGGATCGCAATTTCCATGCCCCGCGCTGCGCACCCCGGTAGGCTTCGCCGGCGGAGTGCGCGGACATGCCTCAAGGGCGTGGGGATTGTATGATGGAGCGGGTCGAGCGCGGCTCTTTGCAAATCCACGTCTCGTCGGGAGGTTCAGAGTGCCGGAAATAACCCGCCGCCGCTTTCTCGGCTCCGCGGCCGCCCTTGGTCTTTCCGCTCGAATCGGTTTTGCCCAGAGGGCCAGGCTGGGCATTGGCGTGACCGACTGGAACTTGCAACTGGGGGCCAATCCGGACTCGGTTCCCCTTGCCTCCCGGCTCGGGTTTGACGCGGTCCAGGTCTCCTTCGGGCGGGAGATCGTCGACGGAAGGATGCCGGCCGATAATCCCGAGACGATCGCCCGCTATCTGAGTCTTTCCCGGCAGTACAAAATTGCGATCGACGGAACCTGCGTCGACCGGCTCCACGTGAACGGTTTGAAGAGCGACCCGCTGGCCCCGAAATGGGTCGTCGATTCGATTCGGCTGACCAAGGCCCTGCACGCCAGGGTGCTCCTGGTCCCCTTTTTCGGCCGGTGGGCGCTGCAGACCCGGGCGGAGATGGATCATGTGGGCGACGCGCTGCGGGAGCTGGGGCAGGAGGCAGCCCGAGCCGGCGTCGTTCTTGGACTGGAGGACACCATCTCCGCCGAGGACAATGTGCGCATTATGGAGCGGTCGCGGTCGGCGAATGTGCTCGTGTATTACGACGTAGGCAACTCCACGGCGGCCGGCTTCGACCCGGTGAAGGAGATTCGCTGGCTGGGGAAGAATCGCATTTGCCAGTTTCACTTCAAGGACAATCCGCATTACCTGGGAGACGGCCGCATCCAATTCGCGCCCATCCTTCGCGCGATTCGGGATATCGGCTTTTCCGGCTATGCGAATCTGGAAACGGATGCGCCCTCGCACGACCTGGACGCGGACATGCGCCGGAATCTCGCGTATATCCGAGGAATCCTTGCGCAGGCATAGCGGCGGCAAATGAGGTTTCTCGAAGACGGCGCGGTAGCGGGGCGGGGCGCACGGAGGAAATCCTGTTCTCTCCCGCTGTGTATCTACCGCTTTAGTCCGCCTCATCCGCTTCCTTGACAATGGCGAAATCTCCCTCCGGCAGCCGGCCGCTGACCGGGCCCAGCCATCCGCCGGCGCGGCTTAACGGCCAAAGGGTCCAGGCCGCAGGAATAGAGTCGGAGAAGAACTCCCCGATCAGCACGATGGGCGCCTCCTGCCCTTTGCATTGGAGCTGGAGCAACCGCTCGGCCGGCAGGTCTAGCTGGCAGAGTTCCCTGCCTTCGGCGTCCTGAATCGTCAGATACCAGACGGCCGGCTCCCGGCGAGCCGCCGCCGGAAGCTGCGAAGGCTCAATCCCAACTTTAACAATCCATGGATACATGGACTGGGCCCAGTCCGGAGCGGCGGGCGGGTTCGGCGGTTCGTCCCCCTGTATGGTATATCGCTGCGCTTTGCGCTGGCTAAATGAGAGCCCGGCATAGGCTTCGTATTCCGCGAGAGAGCGCCGACTGCCGAGTCCGAAGGCCCCCAGCGGCTCATTTTGTAACAGCCTTTGCACCTTTCGCCTGCTGATGGAATCCAGCTCGCTCCACGACGGACCCAGGGATTCCGGAAACTGCGGCGGGGAAGGCTCGGAGCCGCAGGAATCGCCATGGTCGCTCCAGTGTTTCCGCGCATCCAGGCGCAGGTAGTCGTGCCATACGATGGTCTCCGCGGGATGGAAGAGATCGTAACCGTGGGTGAAGGCGCGAACGGTCATCGCGATCTCCTCGCCCATAAAGTACAGATCCGGGTCGTAGGGAACCTCGCGCACAAAATCGCCCACGGTGAACAGAAAGCCGGCGGAGAGAAAACGCGCCCGCACCGGCTGCCCCGCGGGCGGATTCCGGCGGAAGCCGGCCGGTCGTAGCTGAGGGATGCCGTCCGGGCCGAAGGCCTGCAGGGCGACCCGCAACGGGCCCGGGCGAAGAACCTCGGCGCCGCCCGGAGTAAAGGGCGTAGCGTAGGAGCCGAGAATGGGCTTCTGGCTGCCTGTGCTTTTCGCCGCCCGCAGCAGCTTTTCATCCCAGCCGGCGGCAAATCTGCAATGGGAGTCCACCTGCAGGAACCACGCCTCCTGCCGCCACAACTTCATGGCTTCGGCGCGCGCCCAGCAGGCTCCTCGGCTCTGCCGCCAATCCACCTCAACAAAGCGAAAGCCGGTCTGACCGAAAAACGGCGGCCGTTCCTCCTCCTCCCCGCGCTGCCAACAGACGCCAAACCGCAATCGCCGCGGGTTGGCGGCCTTGGCGATGCAGTCCAGAACGGTGGGCGTAAGCTGCGGATCGCGATAGGCGGCGATGGAGATGAAGATCGAGCTGTCGCCGCTATCCATCCTCCACCGGCCTTCCGCAGCGCAGAACGGGCCTTCCGTTAACTGAACAACCCATTCAAGCCGCTGGGGAAAAAGACTCCCTTATACTTTGTTCCCGAGGGTTGGAGGTTGCTGCTTCCGGTGACGATTTTAAGAACCTGGGTGGTGGTCCGGCTGTAGGCTTTGGAATAGTTGGGAGAGCCGGTCTGTGCATCGACGACGGTGGAAGCCTCCAGAGTGGTCCCGGTCGGCTCCACGGAAACAGTTTGGAAGCCCACGCCGATATCGTCGACAGTGGAGCTGCCGTCTAGAATCATCCGCGTTGCGGCGATCTTCTGGGTGTCGCCCTGCAGCCCGAGCTTGCCGGTGGGGTCCAGACCATAGATGGTGGAGCGAATCAGGCCGGCGTGGTAGGCCTCGACCGCCAGAATGCCCGCCGCGGCGGTCAGATTCGCCGGCGTGGTGATGAGCGGGGCGGCGCCGCTGTACGCGGTGACGCCCACGTCTTCAAAAATGAACGCCCCGACCAGGAAGTCGGCGTCGTTGGCGAACGGGTCGAAGGTGCTGGCGATGCCCGCCACGCTGGCCAGGGTATTGAAGCTGTTATACAAATCGAGCGGCGGCTGGGCGACGGCCGCGGAGCCAAGAGCGCCGCGCAGGAAGGAGACGTGGTTGCGTTCCTCCTTCGCCGTCTCCGTGGCGTAGGCCTGCACTGAAGCAATGGTCCAGGGAACGAGACAGGCGCTCGGCCCCCCGGGCTTCGTGGTGACTGCTCCGCCCCCTGAGGACGACGTGCCTCCACCGATCCCGATTCCCAACTCATCGATGGTCTTGCCGGTGGTGGCCAAGGTATAGAACTGGGCTTCAAGATATTCCAGGTTGAGAGCGAAGTTCAGGATGTCCGCGTCCGTGTAGGAGGTTGAGGACTGAGCCAGGCCCGCTTTCACGCCGGCGAAGGCCAGACCGGCGAGAGCGGCGCCCCCAAGGGCGAGCATCTTGCGGCGGCTATTGACGATGATTTCGTCGAGCTGTTGGGTTTCCAGAGTTGCCATGAGTGTCCGTCCTTCGCTTTAGCTTTGAGTTACGCTGATATTGCCGTTCATGCCGCTGGGGAAGAAGCCGCCGCCTTTTACTCCCGCGCCGGGAGGGGTGGCATAGACGATGTGAAGCACCTGATCCGGAGTGCGGGAGTACCCCACGGAAGTGGTGGAATCGGCGGCCACGATGGTGCTGGCCGGCGTATAGGCGGTGGGAACCAGCGGAATCGGGTAGGGCGGGAGCGCGGTCAAGGTCGTTTCGTCGCCGCCGCCCAGGCTGGCGCGCAAGGCGCTGATTTTGTCCGCATACCCCACGTAAGTGTTATTCGGGGTCACCAGAGTCGAAGTATTGTTTCCCGTGGCGATCGAGTCGGCGATCAGCAGCGAGCGGATCTCCGCCGCATGGTAGGCCTCGACCGCCATAATCGCCGCCGCCGCCGCCAGGTAGGTCTTGCCGGTTGAGGTATCGCTGAGCAGGCCGGCGGCGCCGGCGTACGCGGTGACTCCGACATCTTCAAAGACGAAGGCGCCCACCAGGAATGCTTCATAGCCGGCGAAGGGATTGAAGGTGGGTCCGATGCCCGCCGCGCTGGCGGCGCCGTTGAAGCTGTTCAACAGATCGATGTCCGGCCGGGAGACCGCATCCGTGCCGAGAGCGGCCCGGAGAAACCGGACATGATCCAGCTCATTCTGCGCAATCTCATAGAGATAACTCCTCTGCTGCGAGGTGAGCCCGGGAACCATGGTGCTGGCCGCAACCGTCACAGTCGTCGTAGCGTTTCCGGTGTCCGCGGCGGAGAGTCCGCTGCCGGTGGCCGCGCGCAGATAAAACTCCGCCTCCAGATACTCGAGGTTCAGGGCGAAGTTGAGGTAATCGGTGTCCCCATAGGCGGCGGTCGGCGTCGGCGTCGGAGTAGGGGTCGGCGTCGGCGTGGGCGTATAACTTCCGCTGCAACCGGCGAGGATCGAGACGGCCGCAGCGGATCCTGAATTCCGCAGGAAGCTTCGTCTTGAGACGGCTTTATCGATGAGCGCAATCAATTTCTTGTCCACAACCTACCTCGACGATGGAATGGTGAGAATTCGCCGGTGCAGGCGATGCGCCCGTTTGCCGGCTGCATGGTGTACGCGGGGCATGGCGCAACGGATTTGCGGGATGGGAATTTTTTTTGCCGCTCCGCGACTCGCTGCCCCGGCCGCAAGCGCAGCGCTCGAAGAGGAGCATTCGGATCGTTCAGATTTTGATTTTGAGAATCGTTCAAGATCGAGAAGATCGCGGGGATCGGCCGGATGGTCGGGCGCGTCTACCGGCTGGACGGGTTGGCCGCGATATAGGTCTTGTACTGCGTATCCACGATTCCCAGGCTGCGGGCCAATCGCAGCTTCGCCTGGTTGTGCTGGCTGACGCTGGCGATCAGATCGCTCTCGGCTCGGGCCAGGGTGGCCTGGGCCTGCACTACGGGGAGGTTATCGTCCACGCCGGCCTGAAAGCGCGCCACCGCCTGTTCCAGTTCGGTGCGCGCCAGTGCGACGTTGGACTGCCCCACCCGCACGAGTTCCGCGTCGGAATTGAGATCCAGCATGCTTTCCCGAATCTGCTCATCGATCTGCTCCCGAAGGCTGGCGAACTGCTGCCGGAGGCGGTTGAGGCGGGAGTCCGCCGCTTCGCGGTCTCCGCGAAGTCTCCCTTCTTCGAAGATCGGCACGCTGAGCGTGCCGACCGCGGCGAAGGTTCCATGGTAAACGCCGCCGCCGACTCCGATGAATCCGTAATTGCCCGAAAACTGGAGCGAGGGAAGCCGTTCCCAGCCGGCTGCTTTGCGCTCCATCTCCGCGGCGCGAATCTGGGCCCGAAGTCCCTGATAGTCCTGGCGGCTGCGGTACGCGACCTCGCGCGCCTCCTCGATCGGCATGGACGAAAGCTCGGAGTAGGGCGCCGTGTCGGTAAGCCGGATCGGCTGCTCGGCCGGCAGGCCTATCTCCCGGTTCAGGGCAATCTTGGCCTTGGCCAGATTCTCCTGCGCTTGGAGGAGGCTTTGCTGCTGAGCCTGCAACTGCACTTGCGCCCGCAATTCATCCAGGTTCGCGGCGGCCCCGGCTCGATGTTCCTCTACCGTATTGTCCAGAAGCGCCTGGTCGGCGCGCAGCAGCGCCCCTGCGCTCTCGACCTGCGCCGCCAGGGCCAGAGTCTGAAGGTAGTCCGTGCCCACGGTGAGCACGGTCAGTCCCCGGGCCGACCGCTGGTTATAGAACGCGGCCCGCACGTCCTCCTTCGCCTCGCGGTATCGTTCGATGTCCGGAAGACTCAACAGCGACTGCGAGTAATTCACCCTTGCGTCCACCACCGTAACCTGCACCACGGTGGAGACGTGGGAGAAATTCTCCCCGGGAAAGAGCGGAGCGAAGAGCCCGATCACCTTCGGCGTGAACCCGTACTCCGCCAGATTAATCTGGTGCTCGCCGGCATCCGCCTGGGCGGTGATGCCGGGCAGCAGCGATTGGAGGCTGACCATCCGGGCGAATTGGACCGCTTTCTCCTGATCGCGCGCTTCCACCAGAGCCAAGTTGCTGTGAATCGCCCGGTCGATGGCCTCGCCGAGGGAGAGATCCAGCGTTTCCCCGGTGGCCGGAGTCGTGGTTACGCTGCCGTAATAGGGGCTTTGCGCGGAGCTCCGGTTCTCGGCCTGAGCCCGGGCCGGATGCGGGAAGAGGCAAACCGCCGCAGCACCCGCCAGGATTGCCGGGAGGGCACGGATCATGCGGGGAAGAGTCGACGCGGCCGAGACCTCCCGCGACCCGGGCGCCCTGCCGGATTCCACCTCCATTCTTCGAGCCTCCTCCTCCGCCCGGGCGCTTGACTCCAACGCGGGTGAACCCTTCATCCCGGAGTGAATTACAGCCTGTCGCGGGGCGCCCCGGGCGCGCGGAAGCGCCTACAGGCTGGAAATCTTATAAACGTTTGAGGTTCGAGCGTAACCCAAAGATGCAACGGACAAGTGCATCCACTCATCGTAATAGTTGAGCGTCGGGGTTCACCACATGGCGACCGTCGGGCCAATCAGAATGGAGCAGGAGCGGGCAAGCGGGCGAGCGGGCAAGCGCGGACCTTTGGTCGAAGCGAAGTCCGGAATGCGGGAATCCTGCCGGCCAGGCTCACAAACTACTGATAAAAATTATCTTATTCCAGAAGGGGAGGTCCGGCTCTTGTTGGTGGCCGGGGAGGGGGGTTCCGTCTCCCCAAGTCCAGTGCGAGCCTCAGTCTCCGGGGCTTCCGGCCCGCGGGCCTGCGATGGAGCATCCGGCGCCGACGCGGCTCCCCGGGGCGCGCGGTCACGCTGGAGGGTCCTGGGCGCCGGCCGCGGGCTCGGCGAAAGCGGCGGCCTTCGCTTCGGCCCGCAATACCGGCTGACCATCGCGGCCTCGGGCCAGGAATTTCTGGAGCGGCTCCGCCGGCAGCCTCCGCACGCCATCATCGCCGATGAGAAGGGAATGCGGGGGCTGACCCTGAAGCAATTGCTGGAGGCGGCGCAAAGCAGCCTGCCGCCGGTCCCCGTGGTGGTGCTGGGCGAGAGCCGTTCGGAGCGCCACGCGCTGCGGATGCTCGCGCGGGGCGCCACGGATTATGTCGCGCACTCCGGAATCGCCGACATTCAGCGGGTTGTAGCGCGGCGCCTGCTGCGCGAAAAGCCCCTGCGGGAAGCCTCCGCCGCCTTGACCGACCAGTTGAACCGGCTGGGCGGACTGGTCCGCGACAACACCCGGCTGATTACCGCCGGCAGATTGAGCGCGGCCATCGCCCATGAGATCAAAAACCCTCTGGAAGCGGTCGCCAATCTCCTGTACTTGATGGACCATGAGCCGGGCATCTCCGGCAAATTGCGCGGCTATCTCGATCTGGCCCGGAGGGAGATCGGACGCGCCGCGCAGATCAGCAATCAAACCCTGAATTTCCATCGCGAAACCGCGACCCCGGTGCGGGTGTGGATCGGAGAGCTGGTGGAGGAAGTGCTGGTTCTATTCGGCAGCCGACTGGCGGCCAAGCAAATCGAAGTGGTGCGCCTGTACCAAAGTAAAGAGCCGATCCGGGTCTTTCCGGGAGAAATGCGGCAGGTCATCTCCAACCTGATCGCGAACGCCATTGAGGTCAGCCCGGAGCGGGGAAAGCTTTGCCTTCGGCTGCAGCCGTCCCGGCACTGGCGTGACCGAAGCATAACGGGAATGCGTCTGACCGTGGCCGATCAGGGCCCGGGCATCCCGCCGAAGATTCGGCGGAATCTCGGCCAACTGTTTTTTACCACCAAAGGACAGGCCGGCACCGGCCTGGGTTTATGGATCACGCGGTCGATTCTCAACCGCAGCGGAGGGCAGTTATCCTTCCGCTCCCGGACCTTCCGATCCGGAGCCGGCGCCCCTCGCGGCGCGGTCTTTTCGGTCTTCTTCCCCGATAATCTGCGCCTGCATTCCATCCAGGCCGCGCGGAAGCCGGGGGAGGGCGAAAATTGGGGCGGTTGAGCGCCGCGGGATCCGCGCTTCCGTCTGCCCCTACAGTTCGTCGTCCCCGGCTGCGGGCCGGTGCGCGGAGGCGATCACCTTCTCGGCGGCCGCCGGGGGCGTTACGTCGTAGTGGTCCATTTCCGTGCGGAAGGCGCCCTGTCCTTGCGTCACGGAGGTAAGCGTGGCGCCGTAGTTCAGCATCTCCGCCATCGGCGCCTCCGCGCGGATCGTGACCGATCCCGCTCTGCTTTCCATGCCCTGCACCCGGCCGCGGCGTCCATTTAAATCCCCGATCAGCGCTCCGGCGAACTCTTCCGGAGCCTCGACCTCGACCCGCACGATGGGCTCCAGAAGGATCGGCTTGGACTGCTGCATGCATTTGCGGAAGGCCAAGCGGCCGGCCAACTTGAAGGAGAGCTCATTGGAGTCCACTTCGTGGTAACTTCCGTCGTACAGCACCACTCGAAAGTCCACCACCGGATAACCGGCCAGCCAGCCGCGGGCCGCCTCTTCCTGGATTCCTTTTTCCACGGCGGGAATGAATCCTTTGGGAATCGCTCCGCCGAAGATTTCATTCACGAATTCAAAGCCGGAGCCGGGGGGCAGCGGCTCCATGCGGATTTTGCAATCGCCATATTGTCCGTGACCGCCGGTCTGCTTCTTGTGCCGCCCCTGCGCCTCGGCCTTGGCCCTGATGGTTTCGCGGTACGGCACCTTGGGGGCCTTGAGAGTGACCTCGGTGTGATAGCGCCGGCGTAGCCGCTGCACCACGGATTCAATGTGAGGTTGACCGGACCCGGCAATCAAAAATTCGTTGGTGCGGTCGTCGCGATAGAAGCGGACCATCTGATCCTCTTCCATCAGCTTGTGCAAGGCCGGGGCCAGCTTGTCTTCGTCGGCCCGGGTCTTGGGTTCGATCGCATACGTGACGGCCGGCTCCGGGATGGTCACCGGGTCGAAATAAATTTCGTGCCCCGCTTCGCCCAGCGTATCTCCGGTATAGGTTTCGCGGAGCTTCACGACTGCGCCGATGTCGCCGGCATGCAACGCCGCCACCTGCTGCGCAGACCGCCCCTGCATGGCGAAGAGATGGGTAAGGCGTTCGACCGAACGGTGGGTGTAGTTGGTCACCGTCGTGTCCGTCTTTGCCACTCCGGAAAATACCTTGAAGAACGAGATGCGCCCGGTGAAGGGATCGGACATGGTTTTGAATACGTAGAGCGAAAGCGGCTCGCGGTCGTCCACTTTGCGCAGCACCATCTCGGAGAGATCGCGGGAGGCCTCGTCCTGATCGTCGTCGGAGCGTGCATCGGGGTCGGGCTGCTCTAGGTGGCCTGCGCTCAAAGCGCCTGGATCAGCGTGCGCGCTGCGTCGCGCGCTTCGTTGCGCGCTGCGTTGCGAGCAGCTCCTGGACGCGCCGGTCAAGCACCGTCGCGCTCTCGCCGCCGAGGACCTCGATCACGATCTTCCCGTTCGCGTCGAGGAAGAACGTTGCCGGCAGGCCGTTGGCGAGCCCCCAGGCATTGGTCAGCGGAACCGAGAGGTTGTCGACTCCGATCCGGTAGCCAACGCCGGCTTGTGCGAGAAGGCGCCGCGCCTTTGCCGGGTATGGGTCGTCGGTGTCGAC
>JAJYZK010000046.1 GCA_021799945.1 Acidobacteriota bacterium | reverse complement strand
CGTCCGAGAGATGCCAGTGCAGGACGTTCATTTTGACGGCCGCCATGCCGTCGAGCGTGCGCTCGATGCCGGAGACCGGCTCGAAGTGCCGGCTGGAGTCGATCATCAATCCGCGCCAGCGGAAACGCGGCGCATCCTCAATCCGCACGGAGGGCAGATAGTAGCCGGAGCCATTGGCCTGCGCGAGTTGCAGCAGGGTGGTCATGCCCCGCATCGCGCCCACGACCGTATTGGCGCCGATCTTCGCTCCCGATGGAGTCACCTCCAGCGTGTAAGATTCATCCTCATCCACCGACTGCACCGCTTCTCCCGGACCCTGCACGGCAACCGTCAAAGAGGCGCTGCCGGAGGTGACGGCGTCGCGGGTAAACGACAGGCCGGTCTTCAGCTCCAGTTGTTGCAGCATTCGCTCAATGGCGTCGTCCAAGCGGGCGTCGTGGTAGTTCGGCGCGCTCACCGAGAAGGCGGGACTTAGGGCCAGGCCGCCGGTCCCGGCCGTCAAACTGGACGGCTCCGGCATGAGCGTGTTGTCGAAGGAGGAACCGGTTTGCGCCCGGAGCGGCGTGGAAAAAGACAGGCAAACGGCGGCAAGGGACACGAAGGCTGTGCGGAGATAACTCACTCGGGATCTCCTGTAATCGAAGCGGCCCAGCCGGCGACTCCGGCGGCTCGCGGCTTCCATCATATACATTGACCTGTTGCGCGGACCCGTCAAATTGACCTATTCCATTCACTTGTTTCACTTGTTCCGTTGATTCGGCCGACTCCCGGAATGAGTTGCGGCGCGCCGCGACCTGGACACGGCGAATTTGCAGGCGTCGTCGCGCCTTTTTCGGCCGAGCGATGGAGGGAAACGAAGGGCGGGCGCGGACGCAGCAGGGAGCGCCCGCGGACAAGGAACGAGGAGCGAGGAGCGAGGCCGCCGCCGGTTCCCCGCCCTGGCATCGATCCTGCCTGCCGGGCCCGGCGGATTTTGTCGCAGAGACAGCGCCGCGAGGGACCGGCGGCAGGAGGGTTCAGGCCTGAGCGGTTTCCCTCACCCGGAAGCGCTCCATGCGAATCTTGAGCGTTTTCTCGATTTTTTGCAGGTCGTTCCGCTCCGCGGGATCGGCGAAGGTGGATGCCACGCCGTGCCTTTCCGCGCGGCCGGTGCGGCCGATGCGATGCACAAAGTCCTCGGCTACCTTGGGCAGATCGAAATTCACCACGTGGGCCACGTGGGAGACATCGATGCCGCGGGCAGCCACATCGGTGGCCACCAGCACCCGATTTTCGCCCTCGGCGAAGCTGCGCAGGGCCGAGGTTCTCTGCGCCTGCGAGCGGTTGCCGTGGATGCGCGCCGCTTTCCAGCCGGAGCGGCTCAAGCGGTCCGCTACGCGATCGGCGCCATGCTTGGTTCGCACGAACACCAGAAAGCTCCCCTGCTCCGATTGCAGCAGATGCTCCAGCAGCGTCTGTTTTTTCGCCGACGGCACTTCAAAGGCGCGCAGCTTGACGTTGGCGGCGGGCTTGAGCGTTGAGCCCACCTCAACCCGCACCGGATTCCGCAGGTAGCTCTTCGCCACATCGAAGGTCTGCCCGTCGAGCGTGGCCGAATAGCAGAGGGTCTGCCGCTCCCGGGGAAGCAGGCCGGCGATCCGGCGGATCGCCGGACGGAATCCCATGTCCAGCATGCGGTCGACCTCGTCCAGCACCAGAATCTGCACCTGGCCCAGATCGACCAGCTTCCGGTCAAGATAGTCTTCCAGCCGGCCGGGAGTGGCGATCAGCACGCCGCCGCCGCGGCGAATTGCCTCCAGTTGCGGACCCTCGGCCAGGCCGCCGACCACCAGCGCAGCGCGCCGGTTCGGCTCCAATGTCTGGTACGCCGCCAGCACCTGCATCGCCAGCTCGCGGGTCGGCAGCAGAATCAACACCTGCACCGGATGCGCGCCGCGGTTGTTGGCCGGCTTTTCCAGCCCGCCTCGCGCCATTTTGTCCAGAATCGGGGAAAGAAAGCTTAATGTCTTGCCGGTTCCGGTCTGCGCCGTGGCCAGAATGTCCCTGCCTTCCAGGGCCGGAGGAATGGCTTGCGCCTGCACCGGCGTGGGAACGATAAAGTTTGCCGCCTGCAATCTCTTTTTGAGCATGGCGGAAAGATTGAATTCGTCGAATTGTTTCACTGAGTCCTTGAGTTTCCCGGCGCGCATGCGTGGCAAGGGCGGGAAACGAAATGGGTTCTCGAGAAGCTTCGTCCGTTCTGAGAACACGGAGAGTCTTGCGCAAGGAAGCTCCGAATCGCAACCGGGCCCCCGAAGAATTCAGGCCCGCACCGGCGCTGCCCCGCGTATTCAGTCCTTAAGACTGTTGCAACCTCTGCGCGGCGGATTCCGCCTGCGCAGGATCGGCCTGCTTCGCCTAGAACGAAGCGGCCGCCACGCTGAATGTCATTGGGGTCTGGTGCTGCGGATGGTCTGGCCTGCGAGGCGAGACATTTCAGAGCGAGACAAGGGTCCAAATCGTTAAGCGCACCTTTATTGTAGCAGAGTGCGCCGGCATCAGGGCTGAAGATTCAGATAGTTGCCATATCCGACAATCACCGTGGATGCAATCAGCAGGAAGAGTCCGCAACCGACCAGCAGCCGGGTCCGCAGACCGGTCCCCCGCCACTCCCGCAGCACGATGCCCCACAGCGTGGCGAAGATGATGATGCTGGCCATGTGCAGGGTCCAACTGGAGAACTCGTACTTGCCCATCTTTGTCTGGCCCATGGAGTAGAAAAAGAACTGGAAGTACCAGACCACGCCGGCAAGCGCGGCCAGCAGATAGTTGCCGATCAGCGCCGGCGGCCGGATGGACAACTGAAGATCCTGAAGATCCGACAAGGTGATGGTGGCGCCCTTGGCGTGGCCGGGCCGCATCGGGTTTTCACCCGGCTGTCCGGCAAACTGGCGGATGGAGCGGTTGTTCACAATCAGGGCCATCGACCAGAGGAAGTTGGTGGCGAACCCTCCCCACAGAACCACCACCAGAACGGGCAGGTTTTGCCACAATTCGGCGCGGCCCGCGGCCTCCAGATTCCGCCGCGCGATGCCGGCGATGGGCAGCCCGGCATCCAGCCCGAAGGCGAAACAGGCGCTCATGATTCCCGCAAAGACCGCGACGGCAAGGCCCTTGCCCAGCGAATAGTCCCGCTCGCCGGCCTCCGCCATTTCTTCCAGCGAGAGCTCGTTTTCCTTGGAGTAGCCCGCGGCCCCGTTGACCGCAACCGCGATCAAGCATACCGCAACCCCGGCCAGAATCGTGCGGCCCGAGACGGAGTGGAAAATGCCGCCCATCTGGCCATGGAAGATGGGCGGCATCAGCGTGCCGAAGACGGTGCACAATCCCAGGGCGATTGCGTATCCCAGGCCCAGACCCAGATAGCGAATGGCCAGCCCGAAGGTGAGCCCGCCCACACCCCACAGCGCGCCCCAGAACACGCAGTAGCCGATGGTTGCCGGCGGCGCGCTGCGCAGCACCCCGATCACATCGGGAACGAAGATCCTGGCCAGCACAATGGGCGCGATCAGCCAGGCCGCAACGCCCTGGATGAGCCAGTAGATCTCCCAGGACCAGCGGCGGATTCCGCGGAATGGAATGAAATTGGTGGCGGAAGCGAAGCCGCCGATCCAGTGAAAGACAACGCCCAGAAGCGGATTGGCCCCCAACGTGCGCCCTCCGTTAAAACGGCATTCAGATGTCTACGATCATATCGGACGGCGGTCTCCGGCCTGGCGCATGCGTACGATCTCCGCCGGCATGCATGGGCGGAATTCACGGAGCGAGGTTCACGGTAAAGGAGTACGCGCCGGCCGGCAGTTCGAAGATGCGCTCTCCGGCGCCGCCGGGCGAGGAGCGCAATTTTCCGCTGGCGTCCAGCGGGGCGCCATCCAGCAAATAGTCGCGCTGTTGTTCTTCCGTCAACCGCAGCTCCGCGCTGGAGTTTGCCGGCACGGTCACGCTCCACTTCGCCGTGGCGCCCTGCACCGACCAAGCGGACCGCACCCGGCCATAGGGCGATTCGTAGGTGTAATCGAGGCTGCCCAGCCGGGCGTCAAAGGTCGGATGCAGCCACAGCGTGTGAAAGCCGGGATCTCCGGGCGCCGTATCCACTCCCGCGGCATACCGATAAATCCAATCCGCCACGGCGCCGTAGGCATAGTGGTTGTAGGAGTTCATGCTGGGGTCGCCGCGCATCTGGTCGCCGTTCCACCGCTCCCACATGGTGGTGGCCCCATGCTCGACCAGATAGCCCCAGGAGGGGTACTGCGTATTGAGAAGAAGACGGTAGGCCAGATCCGCATGCCCCGCGCCGGAGAGCGTGGAAAGCAGGTAGGGCGTGCCCAGAAACCCTGTGCCGAGCCGCCCGCCATTGGCTTCAATCTTGGCCGCCAGCCGATCCGAGGCGGCCTGTCGGAGCGAGTCCGGCAAAAGCTTCATATGCAGGGCCAGCACATACCCGGTCTGCGTGTCGCCCCCCGAGCTGGTTGCCCCGGGGTTATCGATGCGGCCGAAGGGCGACGGCCCATTGTCGGCCCCGGCCACGAATCCGTCAGGGCGCACAAAGGCGGCGATGAAGGCGGCTTTGATCTTTTCAAATAACGCGCCGTAGGCCTCCTCCTCGCCAGTTTTGCCGAGAGCATGCGCCATCTGCCGCATGAGGGAAACGTCATAGGCCCAGTATGCCGTCGCCACCAGCGTCTGATTGGTCCGGCCCTCGGGCGCCAGCCAGTCTCCAAAAGCCGTTCCGGACTTCTTCCATAGAAAATCCGGACTCTCCGCGGCAATGGCTGCGAGATATCCGGTCATCGCCTCCCAGTTCTCCTCCAGGATGCGGGCGTCGCCCGTCTGCATCCACGAAGTCCAGGGAATGATGACGCCGGCGTCGCTCCATCCAGCGGCATACCCCGGATTCCGCTCCGCAGTTCCCGGAGCGAAGATGCCGTACATGGCGGTTCGGTATTGCGTTCCGCGGATATCCGCCGCGTATTTTTTGGAGAACTGCGTCAGATCCATGTTGTAGGAGGCCGTGCGCCAGAAGACCTGGGCGTCGGCCGTCCAGCCCAGCCGCTCGTCGCGCTGCGGGCAGTCGGTGGGAACGCCGATGAAATTCGACCGCTGGCCCCAGAGAATATTGCTCCAGAGCTGGTTGATCATCGGGCTGCCGGTGCGAAGCTGGCCGCTGAAGGGAGCGTCGGTATGGAAGACAACGGCGGTTACGTCCTCAAGACCGGGCTTCTCTTTGAGCCCGGTCAGCTCGACGTAGCGAAAGCCGTGAAACGTAAAGAGCGGCTCGAACTCGTCCTTGCCCTGGTCTGTAAGCGGTTCGAACTTGTCCTTGCCCTGGTCGGAAAAGACGTACTCGTCGGTGGCTTTGGCGGTGCGCAGGTTCGCGGTGTAGATCGTTCCGTCGGGATTCAGCACTTCGGCGTACCGCAATCGCACCCGGGTTCCGGCGGGTTGCTGCATGCGCAGCCGCGCCACCCCGGCCATGTTCTGTCCGAAGTCGTAGATGTAGACGCCGGGCTTAGGGCTGGAGAGGGTCAGCGCCCGCAGCGTGCGTTCCACCCGCACCGGCTGGAAGGATTGCGCGACGATCTCCGGCTCCAGCGGATGCACGGTCTCTGCCGGCCGCCACGCGGCGTCGGAGAAGCTCGTCGTATTCCATCCCGGCTGCTCGCGGCCGGAATCGTAAATCTCTCCGTTGTAGATCTCCGCCTTAAGAATCGGCGAGACCGACGCACGCCAGGTAGGGTCGGTCGCGATCCATTCCACCGAGCCGTCTTCATGTTCGATTCGGAGCTGCGCCTTCAGCGCGGGCGGCGTGTTGCCGTAGTTGTACGGCTGCCCCTGCCACATTAACGGCGTCGTGTACCAGCCCGGCGCCAGGTAAGCCCCGATCGCATTCGCGCCCGCATGGATGGCGGCGGTAACGTCATATGCCTGATACACGACCCGAACCCGGTAGTCCGTCCAGCCGGGAGCGAGCACCTGATCGCCCGCCGGCAGGCCGTTGATCCAGAACCGGTAGGCGCCCAGGGCCGTGGCATACAGGCGCGCGGACCGGACCGGACCCTGCGCTTGAAAGCTCTTGCGCAGCATCACAACCGGGCCGGTCGGCCATGGATTGCCGACGTCGGCGCTCTCCTCCGGATCGATCGGCGCATAGCGCGCCGCCGATTGCCAGGCCGAGTCGTCAAAGCCCGGCTGGCGCCAGCCGGCGCCGGCGTTGAGCGCGGCCTTCCAATCTTCCCCGCTCACCCGCAGCACCGTTTTGCCGTCGCTCATTTCGATGTAAAGGCAGGCGCTCATCGGCGTGCGGCCGGGGTTCGGCCCTTTGTAGCCGCCCCCCGCGCCCGGCGTATATCGGGTAACCTCAACGGCCAGCGCGTTGTCGCCCTGCTGGAGCGCGGCGGTCACGTCCCGCTCGCGGTAACTCTTCCACGGCAAGTGGCCCCAGGGCGGCATTGGCTGCGCGGGAAGCACCTGCCTGCCGTTCAGCCACGCCGCTGCGGTGTCCTCGCCCGTCACGTAAAGGTGCGCGAAGCGCACGGCGCCGGAAAGACGGACATGCAGGAGAAACTCATGGCGCGACGGGCCGGAGACGGCCCGCTGCGCGCCCGCCGCGCTCTGCTCCCCGCGATCCATGATCCAGAGCGCGCCCGACTCCCGGATCCTGCGCAGTTCGGTCTCCTCGTATCCGATCCACTGCGCCCGCCAGTTCTCCGGCCGCAGCAATCCGGTCTCAAACCAGGCAATCGGGCTGGCCGGGTAAGCCGCTCCCTCTTTATCCCAGACCTCGACCCGCCAAAAATATCGCCGCTCGGGCTGGAGCGGCGGGCCGTCGTAGACCACACCCACCGAGCGGTCCGAGGCGATCCGGCCGCTGTCCCATACATCCGCGCTGCCGGCCTGGAGCAGGGCCTCCGCGGTTGCAATCCGAATCCGGTATGCCGTCTGCCGGGCCCCGAAGCGCGAATCCTGGAGGCGCCAGGAGAGCTGCGGCCGCGCGTCGTCAATGCCCAGCGGCGCCGTCATTGCGTCGCAGCGCAGGTCTACCGGCGCCAGCAACGGGGTCTGTGCGCGAGCCGCGCCGGCGGTCAGGGCGGGCAGCAGCCAGAGACCGGCGAACCCCAGCCCGAGGCGCAGCCGGCGGAGCAAGCATGGCAGGGGCCTTTGCAAATACCGTTGAAGGGACGGAAGGACGCAGCGGGTCATGCGTGGAACTATCGCCGCCGCGGGGCTTGGCGTCAACAGGAATTACGAAATCGCCCCTGTCATCAGCCCTTCGGCGCGTCGTCAGTGCGGGGTGAGCACCACTTTCATCAAGTTCGGCTCGCCGGCATGCAGGCGCTCGAACCACCGCGGACCCTCTTCCAGCGGCGCCACCGCGGAGATGAGCGGCTTGATCCTGATTTTCCCCTGGGCCGCCAGCTCGATGGCCAAGGGAAATTCCCCGGCGGAGGCGCAGGAGCCCTGCAGGCGCAATTGCCGGGACACAACCTTCTGCAGCGGCAGTGTGACCTCCGGAGAAATATTGCCGATCAGGGTCACCGCGCCCCCTTTCCGCGCGCATTCGATGGCGTCCGATACAGTCTCGTTTCGCCCCACCGCCTCGAATACGAGGTCAACCCCCCGGCCGGAGGTTACGTCGCGGATCCGGGCCTGCAAATCTCCGCCGCCGCCATGGATCGTCTCCTCCGCGCCCAGCTCCCTGGCCAAGGCAAGGCGGGAGGCGTCAATATCGGAGACGATCGTCTTTGCGCAGCCCGCCGCCTTCGCCGCCTGCAGCGTGAGCAGGCCGATCATTCCCGCTCCGATCACCAGCGCGGTTTCGCCGCCGCGCACCGGCGAAATGCGCACGGCATGCAGGCCCACGGAGACCGCTTCGAACAGCGCGGCCTCGGCGAAGGAGATCTCCGGAGGCAGCGGGTGCAGGATGCGTCGGGGCACGGCCACATACTCCGCAAAGGCCCCGTTGCGGCGGTAATCCCCGCAGGAGACGCCCAGAACCTGGCGCCGGTCGCAGAGGTTTACCTCCCCGCGGGCGCAGTATTCACAGCTCCCGCAATAGACGGTGGAGTCGAAGGTGACCCGGTCCCCGACCGCGATGCCCGACACCCCGCGCCCGATGGCCGCCACCACTCCCGCGCCCTCATGTCCCATCACCAGCGGCGGAATGCGCCGGCCGGAGGACCCGTCGTAGCCATGCACGTCGCTTCCGCAGACGCCGCATGCCTTTACCTCCACCAGCACATCGTCGGGACCGATCTCGGGCGCCGGCTGGTCGACGACCTCCAGGCGGCTGTATTCGGAAAGCAGCAGCGATTTCACAATCCCTCCAGGTGCAGGAACCCGGCGCGGGGCCGGAGCGGCGCGAGCGTATTTTAATCTTTTGCTCGGCTTCGAGACGCGGACCCCGCAAATTGACACTCGGCGAGGGCGAAAACTATACTTCGGGCAGCCTATTCAGGCTGTCCAGATGGCAGTCCCGCAGGCTAAGACCCTTCCGATGCAGCGCAGCGCTCCCATTGCGATCCACCTCTTCAGGCGCCCCCTCTACTGTCGCCATTCCTGTTGTCGCCGGCGCGAGTGTCGATAGTCAGCAGGAAGTGAGCCGTTCGGCAAACCTCACGCGGCCGTCCTGGGAAACATGAGTCCCAAGCCAGACGTTGCGCCGGACGGGCCGACTCATGGCGCAACCTCCCTCAACATTGTGAGGCGGCAGAAATCGCGGCGCTCCGGCTGAGGCCGCCGCCAAAGACGAGTTTCCGAGAGAACTCAGAAAGAAGAGCTAGCATGTCATTGCGCATCAACGATATCGCACCGGACTTCACGGCGGAGACCACGCAGGGACCCATCCATTTCCACGAGTGGATCGGCGACGGCTGGGCTGTCCTTTTCTCCCATCCGAAAGACTTTACCCCGGTCTGCACCACGGAACTGGGAGCGGTCGCCGGGCTGGAAGGCGAGTTTGCCAAACGCGGAGCCAAAGTGATCGGCTTGAGCGCAGATCCGGTGAACGAGCATGGCAGGTGGGCGCTGGACATTGAGGAGACGCAGGGCCATCGAGTCAATTTCCCGATGATCGGCGATCCGGAACTGAAGGTCGCCAAGCTTTACGACATGCTCCCGGCGGATGCGGGGGAAACCTCGGCGGGCCGCACGCCGGCGCAGAACGCCACGGTGCGGACGGTCTTCGTCATCGGCCCGGACAAACGCATCAAGCTCACCCTGGCGTATCCCATGAGCACGGGCCGCAATTTCGACGAAATCATCCGCGCTCTGGATTCCATCCAGCTCACCACCAGATACAAGGTGTCCACCCCGGTAAACTGGAAGAATGGGGACGACGTCATCATCTCCGGAGCCGTTTCGGATGAAGAGGCCCGGAAGCTCTACCCGCAGGGTTTCAAGACCATCAAACCCTACTTGCGCACGGTCGCCCAACCTAAGTAGTCTTTGACTGCGGGGAAGTCTCAGCCTTCGCTGCGCGCCAGCGACGGAAGCGCGCGGCGAAACGAGAGCACCGGTTGCAAAGTGGCTAACGCGCTGGTCTGCAAAACCAGTATTCGTGGGTTCGATTCCCACCCGGTGCTCCACACCTCCAGTCCCGTTTCCCCTGGACGTTGCGCTTTCCCCCCACGCTGACGCCGAAGAAAGAGCCTGAAGCGCAGCGCATTCAACCGGCTCACCTGTTTGACCGGTTATTGCCGTGCATCCCTCCCGGAATTCGGCGGAAAGCGGGCCATCCGTTTTGAACCCGCCGAATCAGCTCCCGCAGTGTCCCTTCCAGTACCGGCTATATCCGGCTGTCTGCATAGACTATCGATCGTGGAGGCTTTACCCGGCCCCCAGGACCAGTATTCGCGGGCTCGACTCCCGCCCGGCGCGCCGCAAGATCGAGGGGTCGCTGGATTTGGGGTTCCTTCGGAGGTTGAGCTTCACCCCAGCCTTGAGAGCGGAGCAGCTGCTCTGTCCGCCTTTGGGCCAAAGGCGCTCCTGCAGCGAAGCGCGAAACGCATCTTCATCCTGGCTGGCGGCGGTTGGCCGGCGAAGCATAGGCTCATTGAGCGGTGAGAGGGAGCGGTGAGAGGTTCGAATATAGCGTGGAAATCAAAACCGGGTACCCGCCGGCTTTTGCAAGTCGGGGTTTTCGCAGGCTCCCTAACCGCGAACGCCGGTCACCAGCAACTCCTCGCCTTCCAGTGAAGCTGCCTCATATTTTTGCGGACGGGAAGAATAGGGCGAACTCAAGAACTGGACCTCTTGAAAACCATACTTTGGCAAGTTCCGATGGAAAAACTCCGCCGTGAAGGCCGAAACATGCTTTTCCCCGATCATTTGCCCCCAGCGGACGCCCAGCTTGCGAGCCTCCGCTCCCCCGCAATTGGGCACATAAATGAACAAATGCCCGCCGGGCTTAAGAAGCCTGGGGAACTGTCTGAGAGCAGAGTCCGGATTGGGGATGTGCTCCAAACAGTGCGCCGAATAGACAACATCGAAAGAAGTATCCGGAAACGACGCAATGGAGTCGGACAATTCAACCTGCAGCGCACTTCGGCCAAATTCGACGCGCGTTCGCGATATCTCAAATCCGTACGCGTCGTAGCCTGCTTTGCGGAACTGATAGACGCCGTATCCCCAAGAGCTCCCATAATCTATAAGCCTTCCGATGGGAGCGATGGCGGTGATCGTTTTTAGACGGTCCGTGAGGTCCAGGCCAATCTTCCGAAAGCTAGTGGCAACATGGTGGGGGACTTCTGAAGCCGCTGGAAGATCGGTAACCGCGCTCTCGCGGTATGCGTCCTGATAAAAATGGTAATTCTCCGCGGCGTCGTCCTTCGGGAAGCGGTATTGCAACTTGCAGGCCTCGCATTTTCTGAGTTGCAGGACGAGGGGCTTCCGCTCCATCAGGCTGGTCGCATGGCTACCGCAATAAGGACAATTCGAAGATTGAAGCGCGGATTTGCAGAGAGATTTGGCGGCAAAACCGATTTTACCCATTACCGTCTCCCCAGCCGTTCACCCGAGTGTAGCATCCGTCCCGGCCTGCGGGCGTTTCCAAGCGTGTATTGCTTTTTGACGCCATCAGGAATTGGAACATATACAAATTGGCCCGTTGTTGGATTAACTGGAGCGTTCCACGCGCCGTAAGCATGATCGATTCCAACTCTGACAAGTATGGCCTTCCCTGGCGAATCTACCTCCCTGCCAGATCGGCCACCAGTTGCTCCACATCCAACGCTTCCACGCCGGGAGCAATGGCGGTTGTCGAAACCGAAGCGCCGGATTTCCGATGCACGAGAATGAGCCGTTTTGCCCGGTCACCTAGTGCCTTTTGGAGCGATACCAGCGGAGCAGCCATCGCAGGCCGAACGGTTTTGCTCGCCTTTGCCTCGACCGGCCACAGCCCGGCATTTGGGCGCGGGATCAGGAAATCCACCTCAAGGCCCTGTTGATCGCGAAAGAAATAGAGCTCCTTGCGCTCGCCGCGATTGACCTGGCTCTTGAGTATCTCCGCAGCCACAAAGCCCTCGAACAATGCCCCCAGAAACGGCGAGCGTTCGAGTTCGCTTTGCGAGGTGATGCCGAGAAGGTAGCAGGCCATCCCGGAGTCTGCCCAATAGACCTTCGAGGATTTGATGAGCCGCTTGCCGAAGTTCTCGAAGTACGGCGGGACAACGATCACCTGCCCTGTCATCTCCAGAATGTGCAGCCATTCGCCGATCGTCGGCACGGAGACGCCCAGCGGCGCAGCGAGGTCCGTCTTATTGAGCACCTGTCCGTGGCGGGACGCCAGCAGCGACAGGAACCGGCGGAACGTCACCAGGTCGCGCACGTTCGCGATGGCCCGCACATCGCGTTCGAGATACGTCTGCAGATAGGACGAGAACCACAGAGCACGCGCCTTGGGCCGCGCCAGGACTTCGGGGAACCCGCCGTAGAGCAGGCTGACCTTGGGCGTCTCCGAGAGGCTGAATGGAAGCAGTTGGAGGATAGCTGCGCGGCCTGCCATCGACTCCGTGATGCCCTGCATCAGGGGTGCTTCCTGTGAGCCGGTAAAGAGCCACTGCCCCATGCGACGGGGCTTGGCATCAATCAGCGTGCGGACGTAATCGAACAGCTCCGGGACATTCTGGATTTCGTCGAAGATGACCGGTGGGCGCAGGCCCTCCAGAAACGCGCGGGGGTCGCTTCGCACCCGCGCCTGAATGTCCGGGTCTTCGAGCAGGATGTATTCGGCCCGGGGAAATGTCCGGCGAAACAGGGTCGTCTTCCCGGCGCGGCGGGGGCCTGTAACCACCAGCGCCGGATAATGACGGGCC
>JAJYZK010000465.1 GCA_021799945.1 Acidobacteriota bacterium | reverse complement strand
CTGCACGAAAACGCCACCGAGTGGTATGAACACTACCAGCAACTGCTGGAATCCCTCGAGGATTATCAGGACCTGGCCTTCAACGGCGACGACGAAGCAGAGGAGCGGATGTAGGAGAAGTGGCGCGTTCCGAGTCCTCTCCCGCCTCCGCGCCAACAAGCCGCTCCCGCCGGCCCGGCCCGCCGGAAAGCCGCCGCGCCGACGGACTCCCGGCGCATTGGCTTCTCCCTGAGCCCCCTTTGGCGGAGGCCGAATCCCTGGCGCAAAGCGCCGGGCTTCCCCTTCTGATAGCACAGCTAATGGTGCAGAGAGGCGTCCGGACTCCGGCCGAGGCCCGGGCCTACTTTCAGCCGCAAATGGAGAGCCTCCACGATCCCTACTCCATGCGGGGCATGGCCGAGGCCGTCGCCCGCGTGCGGAGGGCCATCGAGGGCCCCGAATCCATCCTGATCTACGGAGACTATGACGTGGACGGGGTGACGGCGGTGACGCTGCTGAAGACCGCGATCGACATGCTGGGCGGTCGGGTCCGCTACCACATTCCGCACCGCCTGCGCGACGGCTATGGGATGCAAAGCCAGGCGCTGGAGGAGGCCGCCGCCGCGGGCGTCCGGCTGGTGATCACCGTGGATAACGGCATTCGCGAGTATGCCGCAGCGGCCGCCGCCCGGCGGCTGAATCTGGACCTGATTATCACCGACCACCATCTCCCCAGCGCGCAAGCGGATGGTTTCGATCCGGGCGCGCCGGAAGAGGGCGAGCCGCTCCCGGCTCTGCCTCCAGCCCTGGCCATTCTCAATCCGAACCAGCCAGGCTGCGGCTATCCGTGCAAGCATCTCTGCGGCGCCGGCGTGGCCTTCAAACTGGCGCAGGCGCTGCTGGAGGAGCGGGATCGGCCGCGGGCGAGAGGCAAAATTCTGCCTTCCTTTCTCAAACTGCTGGCCATCGCCTCGGTCGCCGATTCCGTCCCTTTGCTGGGGGAGAACCGCGTCCTGGTCAGCCTGGGCCTGACCCAGCTCCGCCAGCCGGCAAGCCTCGGCCTGCGCTGCCTGATGGAGACCGCGGGGCTCGACGCCGCGGCCAAACCCATCACCGCCGAGGATCTGGCCTTCCGCATCGCGCCCCGCATCAACGCCGCGGGACGCATGGACATTGCCTCCGAGGTGGTGGAGCTGTTCGGTACGCGCGACCCGCGGCGGGCCCGGGAGCTGGCCGGCAAGCTGGACCGTCTGAACGAGGAGCGGCGGCAGGCCGAGGGGTCGATGCTGGCGGAAATCGAGGCCCGGCTGGAGCAGGAACCGGCCTGGAAAAGCGCGCGATGCATCGTGATGGAGGGCGAGGCCTGGCATCGCGGCATCCTCGGCATTCTGGCTTCGCGCATCGTGGAGCGGATGCGGGCGCCGGCCATCGTGATTGCGCGGGAAGGTGAGCAATCCTACGGCTCCGGCCGTTCGATTCCCGGCTTCCATCTCTTGCGCGCCGTGGAGAGCTGCCGCGACCTCTTCACCCGCTTCGGAGGCCACGAGCAGGCCGCCGGCTTCTGCCTGCCTACCGCCCGCAACGCGGAGCTGCGGCGGCGGCTGGAAATGTGGGCGGCGGAGCATGCGCCCGGGACGGAGCCTCCCGTGGAGTGCCACGCATGGTTGCCCCTCGATCGCATTACTCCCTCCCTGCTCGGATGGCTGCGCCGCATGGAGCCTCTGGGCGCCGGCAACACAAATCCGGTCTTCGTGGCCCGCAACGCTTGCATCGACGCCCCGGTCCGCATCCTGAAAGACCGGCATGTGCGCATGCGCCTTTCTCAACCCGGGGGCGCCGCCTTTCCCGCTTTGGGCTGGAACTGGGCCGCGCGTCTGCGGGATCTGGGCCTGGGCGAGAACTGCGCGGTGCATGCCGCTTTTCGGCTGCGGGAAAATCGGCATCCGGAGTTTGCCGGCATCGAGCTGGAGCTGGTGGACCTGTGCCCGGCCGAGGCGGACCGGGAGTCCTCCGACGCAGCCCTACTCGAGGGGCAGCGGCTTTAGAATCTCGTCCAGCAGATCGGGCGCACCCTCCACCCGCTCCAGATAGGGATAGCGCTGCCCGCCGTGGTACGCGACGTTCACGACTTTAAAGTAGGAGGCGTTGGAGACGATGAGCTGCATGGGAGCGGCCGCGCCTTTGGCCCGATCGAGCGCCAGCCTGAGCTGGGCGTCCGAGTAAGCGCGCCCGTCCGCCGCGACGATCCGCATCCCCGGCCCCAGCCCGGCCGCATCGGCGGAGGAGCCCATCCGCACATCCGCAATGCGCCCGTCCTCGCCCAGACGAAGCCCCAGCGACCACCAGGCCAGCAGTCCGCCCTCGTCGTCCTCCAGAGCGGTCTCATACGAAGTGGGCTCCGCGGCGAAGCTCAGCCGGTAGCCGCCCTGCACGATGCCGTTCAGCGGAGCCTGCGGAGCCTTGCTGTCGAGATGCGCGCGGAAGAACCCTGCCCAGTCATACGGCTGCACCGCGTTCAGGCC
>JAJYZK010000045.1 GCA_021799945.1 Acidobacteriota bacterium | reverse complement strand
CTGCTCCGCCACCCCGGTGCTCATCGGACACGTGGCCGCGGCCACCACCTCCATCCGCGTGGGAAGCGGAGGCGTGATGTTGCCCAATCACGCCCCCTTGGCCGTCGCGGAAGAGTTCGGCACATTGGAGGCGATCTATCCCGGCCGCATCGACCTGGGTTTGGGGCGCGCCCCGGGCGGCGATTCTCACGCCATGCGCGCCCTGCGCCGCGGCCTGCGCCAGACCGGCGACGACTTCCCGGAGCTTCTCGCCGAGCTTCGCGAATATCTGGGTCCGGAAAAGCCGGGACAGGAGGTGCGAGCCGTTCCCGGCCAGGGCAGCCGGGTGCCCATTACCCTGCTGGGCTCCAGCGGATTCAGCGCCGGCCTGGCGGCCATGCTCGGTCTGCCCTTTGCCTTTGCCGCGCATTTCGCGCCGGAATTCCTGTGGGAGGCCGCGCGCCTCTATCGGGCCCGCTTCCAGCCCGGCGAGATCCTCCAGCGCCCGTACCTGATGGTGTCGGTTCCGGTCATCGCCGCGGAGACCGATGCGGCGGCCCGGCGCCTGTTCACCACGCCGCAGCAGCGGTTTCTGGCCCTGATCCGCAACCAACCCGTGGAGCTGCTCCCGCCGCTCGACCCTGTCGATGCCGACGATGCCGGCGATCCTGTCACTCCCGTGCATGCCGCGAAGCCAATGGAACCCCCCATGGATCCAATGGATCGCCTTTGGAATGCCTGGGAGAAGGCCGCGGTTCAAGCCCGGCTGGCCGCGGCGATCGTCGGCTCGGAGGAGTCGGTCCGGGCCGGGCTCCAGCGGCTGATTGCTTCAACCGGAGCCAACGAGGTCATCGTGGTGACGGATTGCTTCGATCCGCAGGACCGCCTGGAATCCTATCGTCGGGTGGCCCGCATCGCGGCGTCGATGCCCTGCCCCTCCTCGAATCCCGTCCTCTCGGATTCCGGTCTCTCGAAATCGTGAGTTCGCGAGAATGAAGTTCGGCCGCCACCATGTCGGGGTCGGGCAATGGTCCGGTCGGCATCCGAAATTCGACGGATTTTTGAAGGAAATCTATTGAAGTGGCTGGCCTGCCGCAGGCTGGTTTAGTGCGGTCTGGTCAGTGCTTGCCGTTCACCGCGGCCACAATCTCGGGCGCCGACGCTCCGCTCCCGGCCGCGGCCTTTTTGTGCAGTTGGTGATGCAGACAGTAGAGCGCAAGCTCCAGGCGGTCCGACACGCCGAGCTTATCGTAAACCTTGCGCAGGTAGTTCTTGATCACCTGCTCGGTGGTGCCGAGCTGGTAGGCAATCTCCTTATTGCGCTTGCCCTGGGTGATGCAGGTGATGATCGCCAGCTCCTTGGGCGACAGCCGCGGCTGGGTGCGCGGGCTGGTCAGCGCCGAAGCCTGGGAACGATATGCTTCGATCACCCAGTTCACCGACTGGTTGTCGATCCAGGTCTCCCCTCCCGCAATCTTGCGCACGCACTTGACCAGCAGATCGGGCGAGATGGAGCGGGGAATAATGCCCCGCACTCCCCGGCGGTAAAGTTCGACGGTGTTGGACTCGTCGGTATGAGCGGACTGTACGATGATCTTCACTTGGGGCGCGCGGCGCACCAGTTCCGGAATCGCGTCGGTGGTGCCGGCGATCAGGCTGCCCTCGAGCAGAACCAGATCCGTTGGGAAGCGCTCGATAGCCGCATGCAGGCCGGCCAGCGTCTCCACCTGGGCGATCACCCGGATGTCGTCTTCCAGGGCGAAGATCTTCCGGATCCCCACGCGGTAGATGGCCTGGGAGTCGGCAAGAACCACGCGTATCTCGGCTTTTTCGGTTCCGGCGCCCGCGCCGGGCGTCTCTGCCGGCTCCGCTGGAAGTTCTTCAGGCAGTTCTGATTTGAAGGCAGCCATGGCGTTAGTGACGGAAATAATACTTGTCAATTACCGCAGCGGCATAGGCCCCGCTTTCGTTGCGTCCAGATCGTACGATGCGACCCGCACAGTGAACCACGACGTCGGAAGCCGTTCCCATCGCCTCGGCAGGCATTTTGATGGTAAAGCTGACGATGCTTCGCAGAGGAAGGGTTTGGGCGAGGTGAAACAGAATTCCGCTGGCGGAGATGTTGACCGTCATCGCGGCGACCTCTCCCCCTTCCGTATACACGATCACGGGCATGCTGAGCGGAAAGCGCACTGCGCCGCGAAGCTCGATCTCTCGGCTGCGCTCCGGCGTGGTGGAAACTGCGGGAGAAGGATTCATCAAGCTCATCATAAGGAATCCGGTTACCCCGCGATATCCCCCAAGGGCATCATACGGACCGATCCGATGGTACCTAGGTTAGCTCTTCCGGGGACATCTGGCGCGCGTCCGGCCGCGGACGACGCTCCCGCCGCGCTTGGCCAAAGCACCGGTAGAGGCAATAAGGAGCGGCACGGGAACTGAGCCGGCCGCGAAGCGTTACTTTCGTCCCAGATGGGTATACTAATTAATAATTACACAGAAGTGGTAGCGAATCGTCACAGACGCGGGTACTCTCTCATAGGGAACGTTACCTTCGTTTCCGGGGAGAACTCCAGTGAAAATGAACGTAATCCGCGCCATCGCCATTGCCGGCCTCCTGGGAGCGTCCGTTGCGGCGCACGCCAGCCCGCTTCTCTACCTCCTGGGAGTCTTCAAGGGCATCTTCTACTAGCCAGCGCCGGTATTAGACAGTTGATGCCTGCCGGCGCTTCTGTGGACGGAATCACCGCGCGGCAGGGCGGCATGCTCTATTCTGCATCGTGAAAGGTGCAGCATGGGTTGGCGTGTCGTTCTTTCGCTCCTTTTCGCCGCCGGCTGGATAGCGGAAGTCGCGCTGCTCGTCGTCCTTCTTGTCCGCCGCCAGTATCGGCAATTCCCCGTATTCACTGCCTACATCGCCTTCAATCTCCTCGGCGATTTAGCCGTCGGCGCGGTCTCCGCGGGCCAGGATATGACTCTCGCGGGCCGGGTCAGCCTGTTTCTCCTCCCCTTGCAGTACCTGCTCGAGTTGAGCGTTCTGTTTGAAGTCTCCTGGCATGTGCTGCGTCCGGTTCAGCCCTCCCTGCCCCGCCGCTCGATTCAGGCTCTCCTGCTGCTGGCCTGCATGGCGCTGCCTCTTGGCGCCTGGATCGCATGGCATGTCAATCTGCAGGGCTCCGGCCGCTACGCCGGGATCAAGATCTCCCTGGACTTGGCTGTTGGCCTGCTCCGCATGCTGATCTTTGCACTGCTCGCCGGCTTTGCCCAGTTGCTGGGAATCGGCTGGAGAAGCAAAGTCCTCCGCCTGGCCTCGGCCCTTGCCCTCTACAGCGCCGGCGACCTGCTGGCGAGCCTGGTGCAGAGCCGAATCGGGGCCTCCAACGCTCTGGACAACGTCCGGGCGGGGGTCTATGCCCTGGAACTCGGGCTGCTGATCTGGACCTTTACAACTAAAGATGTACGACAGGCGGATTTCAGTCCCCAAATGGAGCAATTTCTGCTTACAATATCTGGACGGGCGAGGCGAATCCGCACCGTTATGGTCAGGACTCAGGGGAAATAGGCCATGATCTTCCCACTGCTTCAGGTATTGCTTACTGCCATACTCGTGACCTACGCCGGTTTCTGGCGCCGACAGCAAATGAAACGCCGGGGAAAGACCTGGAGCGAAATTGTTTCGCAGTTGCGGGACAACGATTGGGGAATCGATGAAATTGTGGATCGCTTCCCGTTCAAAGCCGGGGTGCGCGCCACTCCCGGGGACATCTGGGAGAGAATCACCGGCTGCCGGGGGCTTTGGGCCATGTACAAGAACGCTCCCGTCCTGGTGGAGCTGGCGGATTACGCGGCCGAGCACGGCGACAATGTAAACCAGGAGCTGCTGGAGGGTCTGCGCAGCGACGCCTTTCAAATCCGGCTCTGCGTCATGCTGGCGCTGGCCCAGCACATGCTTCCCTCCTCCGCGGTGGGAGCCGGGGTGAATGCGCACCGCGCCGCCGTCACGTACAGTGAAATGCTGGCCCGCCTGACGGAATTCATCCAGCAACATTCCGCGGTCCATTTCCCGAGCTATCTCGACGCAGTCGCCTGAGGCATTGCGCCCGCCGCCTTCCCTTGCGGCGTCCCCCCTTACTGCCCCGTTCCCGTTTGCGCCCGGTCCCGTCCCTCTCGCCATCCTTATCGAAAGCGGCCCGATCCTGATAGAATCGAGAGAATTAACGCACCGTTGAGCGCCCGGACAGGCGCAGCCCTACAGCGGTAGAACGAAGGAATCTGACCAGTGCTCATGATTCGTCTGGCGCGCTTCGGCGCCCGCAAGCAGCCCTATTATCGGGTTGTCGTGATTGAAAAAGATCGCGCCCGCAACGGCCGATCGATCGAAGTGGTGGGAACCTACAATCCCAGGACCACTCCTGCCAGCGTTGAGATCAAGCGGGAGCGCGTCGAACATTGGACCCGCTGCGGCGCTCAGGTCTCCGACCGCGTCACCCGGCTGCTAGCCGGGCAGGATAAACCGGCTGCGTAAATCCCCGCCACGAAGGAATCGCGCCCGCTTTCATACCCGGCTCCCGGCGAGTCTCTAAAGCCCCTTGAATCGATCTGAATCGGAGGAGAAGTTGTGATGAACGACGCCATCGACTCCCCGGCCGCGCCGGGCGCGCTCCAGCATCTGGTCGCCGGCGTGGTTCGCCTGCTGGTGGACAATCCCGACGCCGTCGAGGTGACCACGGAGACCGGCCCGGGCGCCACCATCCTGCGGCTGCGAGTCGCTCCTTCCGACATCGGCAAGCTGATCGGCAAGCAGGGTCGAACTGTGCGCTCGCTGCGCACGCTGGTGAGCGCCGTCGCCAACAGATCCGACCGCCTCTATGAGCTGGACATCGTGGACGGCGATCCGATCCCATAGGCCGCTCAGGCCTGCGCCATGCGCAGAGTTCGGACAGCGCGCCTCAAATGCGAGCCGGGGGTGCGCTGTCGGCTCCCGACAGGCCCCATGACTACGCCGGACGCAAGCTGGACTGTTTTGGCCCGCATCGTTCGCCCGCAAGGCCGCCGCGGAGAAGTCATCGCGGAGTTGTACACCGACTTTCCCCACCGCTTCGAGCAACGCCGCAGGCTGTTCCTCCGCCGGGGGCCTGCGGACGATGCGCCGAGTCCCATCCTGCTCGAATCCCACTGGCTGCGTGGGGGACGCGTCGTGCTGAAATTCGCCGGGGTGGATGGCATTGGCGAAGCGGAGAAGCTGCGATCCTGCGAAGTGATCATTCCGATCTCCGAGCGGATGCCGCTGGATGCCGGAGCCGTTTACATCGCCGATCTTCTGGGGTGCGAGGTGGTCGACGCCGGCGGCGACTTCCCGCGAACTGTGGGAGAAATCGTCGACGTCGCGCCGCACGCGGTTGCTCCGGCGATGCTGGTTCTGCGCACCGGCTCCGGCGCAGAGCTGCTGATTCCCTTTGCCCGGTCCTACATCCTCAATCTCGATCTCGAAGCGCGGCGCCTGACCTTGAAGCTTCCCGCGGACTTCCTTTCGATGCAGGACCAGTCGATGCAGAGCCAGGAGGCGCCGCGGCCGGCAGCCGGGAGGCATGGCGGCGGAGACGGGCCGGCGTGATGCGTTTCGACATCGTCACTCTCTTTCCCGGCCTCTTTCGCGGCATCTTCGAGCATGGCGTCCTTCGGCGCGCGCTGGAAGGCGGCCTTCTGCATGTGCAACTGCACGACCTTCGCAGCTTCACCCACGATCGCCATCGAACCGTCGATGACCGGCCCTTCGGCGGCGGCGAAGGGATGGTTTTGAAGCCCGAACCCATCGCCGAGGCGGTAGCCAGCCTGAACCTTGCGGCGAGAGACGATCGCAGGGCGCAGCGGCAGTCCGTGATCCTCCTATCCGCGCAGGGGAGGAAGTTTACGCAGGCCACGGCGCGCGCCCTTCGCGAATTGGATCGCGTCGTTCTCATCTGCGGGCGCTACGAGGGGGTGGACGAGCGAGTCAGCCGGCTGATCGCCGACGAGGAGCTCTGCATCGGCGATTACGTGCTCTCGGGGGGCGAACTGGCCGCCGCGGTGGTTGTGGATGCGACCATGCGCCTGCTGCCCGATGTTCTGGGCAACGCGGCCTCCACCGAGTTTGAAAGCTTCGGAGCGCTTTCCGACGCTCCGCCCGACCTCGGCGGCGAAAGAGAGGCCGGAGCCGCGCCCCGCTCCACGCATGGCGCGGGAGGCCTTCTCGATTATCCGCACTATACGCGCCCGGTGGAGTTTCTCGGCGTCCCGGCTCCCGGGGTTCTCCTGAGCGGAAATCACGCCGAGATCCGCCGCTGGCGGCGCAGGATGGCCCTGGAAAAGACGCTGCGCAACCGGCCAGATCTGCTGGAGACCGCTGTTCTCACCGCGGAGGATCGCCGCATTCTGGAGTCCCTTTCCTCGCGCCCCGAGTCCTCAGGCCCCGCTCCGGCGCAAGAGCGCAGGGAGCGCGGGACGAAAGATTCCGATTCCGTGTAAACTGATAGCGCCGGCATTCGGAGTCTTTTCCAAAAACAGATTTGCTGACGCTCAACGGCGGTGCCTTTGTTGGAAAGGGTCTCGCCATGAGACAGTTGCTGTGCCGCGCCCGTTGCTTCGGCGCAATTTTCGCCCGGATCCCGGATGCTGGACTCCTCCCCGCCGACCAACGAAGGCGCTTGGGAACGAACCCCTAGGAACGAATTAGGAACGAATCATGTCAATCCATCCAGTTATGCAGCGCCTTGCCGAAAAACTGCGCCGCACGGACCTGCCCGTATTTGCGCCCGGCGACACCGTGCGAGTGCAGGTGAAGATCAAAGAAGGCGACAAGGAGCGCCTGCAGGCCTTTGAAGGCATCGTCATCGCCCTCAAGCGCGGCCCGCAGGGCAGCTTCACCGTCCGCAAGATGAGCTTCGGCCAGGGCGTCGAACGCATCTTCCCCTTCAACTCCAAGGTCGTCGACAAGGTGGAAAAGATCCGCTCCGCGCGGGTGCGCCGCGCTCGGCTCTTCTATCTGCGCGGCCTGCGCGGCAAAGCCGCCCGGCTCAAGGAAGTGGAGAGGGCCTGACTGCCGGCGATCCCCTTCCGCCATTTTTTCCGCGCTCCGCAGCCCGCCGCTTCGGGGCGTTTTTTTGGGCTTCGGAGTTTGCTCCCCGGAGGCCGCGCGATGCTCTACACTCGAAATCTGACATGGAAGATTCGAATCTCCCGCTGCTGTCGCCTAAGGCGGAGTTGGCGCCGGAAGCGGAGTGCGGGCTCTCGCCGTCGGCCCGCAAGATGCGCATTCTGCGCGGTCTGACCTGCACCGACCGCTATGAACGGGCGGCGCGGGAGTCGGGCGCCCGCGCCGTCGCCGGGGTAGACGAGGTAGGCCGCGGCGCTCTCTTCGGATGCGTGGCCGCCGCGGCGGTCGTGCTGCCCCCGGGTTGCCGCATTCCCGGGCTCCGCGACTCCAAGCAGCTTCTTCCCGGGCAGCGCGAGCGCCTGGCGCAGGTGGTGGAGAAGCTGGCGATCGCCGTCGCCATCGCCGAGATCGACCCGGAGACCATCGACCGGGTAAACATTTATCAGGCCAGCAGGCTGGCCATGACCGCCGCCGTCGCCGGGCTCGTCCCCGCCCCCGATCATGTGTTGGTCGACGCCATGCGTCTCGACCTCGAATGCCCGCAGACCTCCATCGTTTATGGAGATTCGCTTAGTCTGTCGATCGCGGCCGCGTCGGTGGTGGCCAAGGTTTATCGCGACCGGCGCATGTGTGAACTGGACCGCGAGTATCCGCAGTACGGCCTCGCCTCGCACAAGGGCTACGGCGCCCCTGCGCACAAGCGGGCTCTGCTCGAGCATGGCCCCAGCCCGCTGCATCGCCGCAGCTTCCGCCCGGTGCGCGAGCTGGCCATCGAAGCGGCGCGGCGGGGAGCCGAGGTCGTAATCTGAATCCAGCGCGGAAACCGGCCGGCGCGATCCAACGAACGGCCCATTGGGCGAATGGCGATTTGCGGGAGAGTCGATTTGGCATTGCGGCTGTTGTGCGTCACCGCGCATCCGGACGACGAAAGCGGAGCCTTTGGCGGTGCGCTGCTGTTGGCTCACGCCCGCGGCGCGGAGACCGCCGTCACCTGCCTCACCGAGGGACGCGCGGCCTCCCGCCGCGGCGGCGCGCGCACCCCGGAGGATCTGGGGCGGATGCGCCGCGCGGAGTTCGCCGCCGCCCTGCGCGTGCTTCAGGTGACCCATGGCGAAGTTCTCGGATATCCCGACGGCGCACTGGCCCGGCAGAATTTTCTCGAAATCGCCACCCTGCTGGTCGAGCGCATCCGCTTCTTCCGCCCGCAGATTGTGCTCACTTTCGGCGGCGACGGCGGCGTCAACCTGCATCCGGACCATACCATGACCTCCTGTTGCGCCACCGCCGCCTTTCACTGGGCCGGGCGGAGCGCCTTCGCGCCGGAGCATACCGCCAGCGGTCTGGCGCCCTTTGCACCGCAGAAGCTCTATTACTCGGCCACGCCCTTCCTCTCTTCCGCCGACCCCGAAGCCGCCGCGCGCACGCCGGTGGTCCCCTCCACCCTGGCGCTGGAATTGGGCTCGCTGAAGGAGAAAAAGCTGGAGGCCTTCGCCTGTCACAGAACTCAAGCGGCGCTGCTGGCCATGGTGCGCGACGCCTTTCAGAAGTATGGCGGCGCCGAGAGATACCTGCTCGCCGCACGAACGGGCTTCCACCACGCTCCGCTCGAAGGCGACATGTTCGAAGGCATCGACGACCGCGGCTGAGGGCATCGATTGAAAAGGTTGGAAGCTCCCGGCAGACCGCGGGCGGCGGCAATCCCATGACGTACACTGCGCAACAGGGGCATCGCAGCACACCGCAACGCTGGACACGACGGCAATGACCGACAGGATCGCCGACAGGATCGCAATGACCAACGAATCCCCTGCGGACGGCGCGCTCCGGAATCGCCTGCGGCAGGCCGCGGAGCTGCTGCTGGCCGCCCGGCATCGTCTGCTTCCCATCGCCGACCTGCCCCTGGAGCTGCGCCCGAAAACCCTGGCCGAGGCGTATTTCGTGCAGGACGTCTTGCTGCAGGCGCTCGGGGGCGCCGGGGGCTGGAAGGTGGGTTTGCCGGCCCCCGGCGCCACGCCTCTCTGTTCCCCGATGCCGGTCCACACCATCGCCGCCAACGGCGCGCGCATCGCCTCCCGGTTTCGCCGGATGCGCGGCGTGGAGGCGGAGATTGCGTTCCTGATGAATCGGGATCTGCCTCCGCGCGACTCGCCTTACTCCCGCGAGGAGGTGCTGGACGCCGTTGCGAGCTGTCACCCCGCAATCGAGATTCTCGAGTCCGGAATCCTCGATCCGACGGCCGCGCACCGCCTCACCGGAATCGCGGATTTGCAGATGAACGGCGGCTTCGTCTTCGGAGAGGCGCTCCCGGACTGGCGCCGCATCGACTTTGCCGCGGAGACCGCGGAGATGGTGATCGATGGCGCGGTGCGGGTTGCGAATGGAAAATCCCCCGCCGCCGGAGATCTGATCGGCCTCGCCGTCTGGCTGGCCAACGAAGGGCAGCCGCGCACGGGAGGCCGCCTGGCCGGCAAATGGATCACCACCGGAAGCTGGACCGGCAGCATCCCGGCCGGAGAGACCTCCGAGGTCCTCGCCCGCTTCCAGCAATGCGGATCGGCCGCGCTCCGCTTTCGCTAAGAAGACCCGAACCGCAACCATGCTTGATCGCATCCGCTCCGGCGGCCCGGCTTCGCACGGCGTCGCATGCCGGTCAAGGGCGCCTTGCCTGCCGACGCGCTCGCCGCATCGGCTCTCCTTTCGGCTTTTCCCCAGCCTTTTTACATTCCTGCAACAATTCCCGCGATTCGCTTCTTCCCCGCCGCCGGACCGTTGTTTTTGGAGTTTATTGAAAAACAGATTTGTGGCCGGGACAGATTCAATTCCTTGGGTAGCTCGATTGACAGATACACATCCGGTTGCGCCTCGCTCGGCGCCTCGGCGCGTTTTTCAACAAACTCTGAGGGGCCCCAAGCGCTCACGTTTAACCGTGCATTCACACTCCGTTGTTCGAATCTTCGCAAAACCCTGCGACCATCGACAGCGGCCCACTACATATGTACAACCTCCCTGCAATTCGCTCAGGCAGGAGCCCGAACGCTCTTGCCCGGGCCGTGTAATTCGCCTCTTGCCGCTCCGAGAACTCTTCACCGTGAACGAGATCGCACAAAAGAGAACCCGAATGAAAGAACTCACCCGCAGCCTCGCGCTCCTTATCCTGCTGCCGTCTCTAGCTACCGGATTCGCCCAGAACGCCCAGACCGGCTCGCCGGCGCCGTCCCATAAAAAGTCCGCCGCCCCAAAAACCGCGCAGCCTTCTGTTGAGGATCAGATCCGCTCGCTTCGCGAGCAAATGCAGGAGCAGATCGATCAATTGAAGCAGCAGCTCTCGGATCGGGACCGGCAATTGCAGTCCGCCCAACAGTCCGCCGCCGAGGCGCAGCAGGCCGCGCAGCAAGCCGAGGCCGCCGCCGCCCAGAACGCCCAGACCGTTACGGAAACCACCCAGCAGGTAAACAAGTTGCAAGGCGCGGTCGGAGCGCTGCAAACCAGCAACACCACGCTCACCGCCACGGTGCGGACCCAGCAGAAGCAGGTGCATGAGGCCCTGGCGATTCCGGATTTAATCCGGTACAAGGGAGTCACCCTCTCGCCGCTTGGCAGCTTCCTGGCAGGCGAAACAGCGTGGCGGCAGAGGGCGACCGGCGGGGGCATCAACACTCCCTTCACCAGCATTCCACTGGCCGATCAGTCCCAGTATTACTATTCCGAGTTCTACGGGTCGGGTCGTCAGTCGCGAATCGCGCTGTTAGCCTCCGGCGCTCTCGACAACATGACCATCCGCGGCTACTACGAGGCTGACTTCCTGGGAACCGGGATCACCTCCAACAACAACCAAAGCAACAGCTACGCGCTGCGGCAGCGGCAGGTATGGGCTCAGGCGGCGCTGGACAACGGCTGGACGTTCACCGGTGGGCAGATGTGGAGCCTGGCTACGGAGAACCTCAGCGGCATTCAGAACATAACCGAAGGCGTTCCGCTCTCCATAGACCCGGCTTATACCCCGGGCTTCGTTTGGACGCGGCAATACGGTTTCCGAGTGACGAAGAGCTTCAGCAATCGGCTCTTTATTGGGGCCGCGGCCGAGAATCCGCAGACCCCGAGCGTGGTGGGCCAGGGGATTCCGGACAACTTCCTCGTCGGCCAGGCGGGCAACGGCGGCGGCTTGTATAACCCGACGGCGAACTACTCGTCGAATGTAGCTCCGGACATGCTGGCCAAGGTGGTGCTGGAGCCCGGATGGGGGCACTACGAACTCTTCGGGATCGCCCGCTTCTTTCGCGCCCGTGTCTATCCCAACGCCGTTTACAAGACGGTGGGCTCAACCACCACCGTGTCCGGCTCCTCGGCCGGCGCGTATAACGACACCACCACCGGCGGCGGCATCGGCGGCAGCTTCCGCGTGCCCACCTTCGCCAAACACCTGGACGTCGGCCTCAAGGGGCTCTGGGGAGACGGCATCGGCCGTTATGGAGACAGCCAGATCGCCGACACCACGGTCCGACCGGATGGACAGCTAGCTCTGGTTCACGGCTTCTCCGCGCTCAGCACGCTGGAATACCACCCGACTCCCCGGATGAATATTTACGCGAACTATGGCGGGGACTACGCCGGGCGAAAATATTTCATCACGGGTCCCGGCAAGTCCGTTGGCTACGGCTCGCCCTACGATGTCGAGAGCGGCTGCGCCACCGAAGCGGTTCCCGGGACCGGCACGCCGGGCTACAGTCCGGGCTCCTCCTCCAAATGCACCGCGGACACCCGCTATGTAACTTCGCTGATGCTGGGCTACTGGTACGACTTTTACCGTGGACCCGGGGGCCGACTGCGCCAGGGCATCCAGTACTCGCTAATGGATCGCTCGATCTGGTCGGGAGCTTCTACCGTGCCCACCACCGCCGATAACATGTTCTGGACCTCATTCCGCTATTACCTTCCCTGAGCCTCAGCGGAACAAACCGAAGGGCGCCTCGCGGCGCCCTTTTTTATTGCATGCCCGAGTCATCTCATCCGGATGCCCGGATTTCGGGCCTCAGCTCGCCGCGGTAGGCTGAAGCGCCTCCGCAACCTGCTGCCGGACCACATCCAGACGCCGCTCCAGCTCGCGGCCCTCCTCCGCGGAAAACGGCTCGAAGGGCGGCGTAAGCGCGCCCCGGCATAGACCCATGGCTACGGCCGCATGCTTGACTCCGCGCAGCAGCGCGGAGGTCGGCTCTCCCACCGTATAGATCTGGCGCCGCGCGGAATCCAAAACCTCCTGCAGCCTCCGGGCCTCGTCCGCGCGCCCCTCCGCAGCCGCCTGGTAAACGGCCACCAGGAGTTCGGGAAAAAGATTCCCCGCCGCCCCGATGCAGCCGTCGCCGCCCCGTTTCACGGTGCGAAGCATCAGGTCCTCCGGCCCGACGAGAACGGA
>JAJYZK010000464.1 GCA_021799945.1 Acidobacteriota bacterium | reverse complement strand
GGTAGCGCGCGAACCGGATTTTCGCAGCCGGCGGGACGGCAGCGCAATTCCAACGAAATTCACCCGCACCGGCTCCTTGCGTGCGGCGGCGGGGTCGAGAGATGGTTACCCGGCAGGATGTGGAGCGAGTTGCGGAGCTGGCCAACCTGGAGCTTACGGAGGCCGAAAAGACGGAAATGCTGCGCGACTTGAATGCGGTTCTCGAGCATTTTGCTCAACTCAACGAGCTGGACTTGACCGCGGCGCCGCCGATGACTCAGGTCTCGAGCCTGTGGACGGAGGCCGAGGCGCTGGCGGAATCCCATCCGCTGCGGATGGATGAGGTGCGCGCATCCCTGAGCAGGGATCAGGCGCTCGCTCAGGCCCCCGATTCCGACGGCGTATTTTTCCGCATTCCCAAAGTGATCGAGCGTTAGCGGAAATTGGGCGCCGGGGATTGCGGGCCGTGTGGCGCTGCGAAGCGAAGGCCTCATCCCCTCGCTCCTCCATGCGGATTCTCTCTGCCGCCGGCGATTCCCTTTTTCTGCGCGGCGGCATCTGCGCGAATGCTCGCCTTTCTCCTTGTAGCCGGCGGGCCGCCGAGCCGGCGCGGCCTTTGGTGTAAGGTAGCAAAGGAAGCGAAGCGCGCCGCGCGCCATGCCCGGCATGACCGGCCGGCGGACCGCGTCACGGAAGATTTTCAGCAGAATAGACAAACTCAGAGACGCCGGTTGGGATGATGAATTCTGGAGGATACGGCATCCGGGAAGCGCGGGATTCCGTGCAGCGGCAAAACCCCACCGCGGTGGATCTGGCGACGGGTTGCCTGGAGAGAATCGCCGCGGAAAATCCGAAACTGAATGCCTACCTGACCATCGATGCCGAAGGCGCACTGGAGTCCGCGCGGCAGAGCGACGAGCAGGCCCGGCAGGGCCAGGCATTGCCTCCGCTGGCCGGAGTCCCGATCGGCATCAAGGATGTTCTGACGATGCGGGGAATGCCCGCGACGGCCGGGTCCCGAATCCTGAAGTCCTATCTTCCTCCCTATGACGCAACGGTCGTTTCGCGGCTGCGGCAGGCCGGCGCGGTGCTGCTGGGCAAGCTCAACTGCGATGAATTCGCCATGGGCTCCTCCAACGAGAATTCGGCGTACGGGCCGGTCCGCAATCCCGCGGCTCCAGACCGGGTGCCGGGTGGCTCGAGCGGCGGCTCGGCGGCCGCGGTTGCGGCGGGAATGGCGCTGGCCGCGCTGGGCACGGATACGGGGGGATCGATCCGGCAGCCGGCCTCCTATTGCGGCGTCGTAGGGCTGCTGCCGACCTATGGAAGGGTCTCCCGATACGGCCTCATCGCCTTTGCCTCCTCGCTGGATCGGGTAGGTCCGGTCACCCGCAGCGTGCGGGATACGGCCATCCTCCTGGGCGTGATCGCGGGATATGATCCGCTGGACGCAACCTCTTCGCCGGAGCCGGTTCCGGACTATGCCGCGGAGATGGAGGAGCCGGCAGCCGGGCTGCGCGTGGGCGTACCCGGAGAATATTTTGCCGACGGACTCGATCCCGAGGTGCGGCAGGCGGTGGAGCGGGCGATCGACGGGCTCCGCGCCGCGGGATGCTCCATTCTCCCGGTTTCGCTCCCGCATACGAAATATGCGGTTCCCGCCTACTACCTGCTGGCGACGGCCGAGGCCAGCTCCAACCTCGCCAGATTCGATGGAGTTCGCTACGGATATCGTTCGCCGGAGGCCGGCGCGCTTTCCGCCATGTATCGCCGCTCGCGGGACGAGGGCTTCGGCCCCGAAGTCAAGCGCCGCATCCTCCTGGGAACCTATGCCCTCAGCGCCGGCTACTATGACGCCTACTACAAGAAGGCGCAGCAGGCGCGAACCCTGCTGGCCCGCGATTTCCTGAAGGCCTTTCACGAGGTGGATGCGATCGTAACCCCCACGGCGCCCACGCCGGCCTTCAAACTCGGAGAGAAGGTTGAAGATCCCCTGGCCATGTACCTGGCCGACATTTACACCGTGCCGGCCAGTCTGGCCGGAATCTGCGGCCTCTCCGTTCCGTGCGGCAAGACCGCCGGGGGCCTGCCGATCGGCGCTCAGGTTCTCGCCGGGCATTTTCAGGAATCCAGAGCCTTGCGCGTGGCCCGGGCAATCGAGAAGCTGGCCCTCTGAGGCAGTTTTCGCATCGGAGCGGGCGGGAAGCCGGGCAGGAGACTGGGCATCAGCGCTGGGATCCGGCCAGAATCCGCCGGAGCTTCCGCAGAGCTCGCAGGGGAAGCCGCGGCGGAAGATACAAGAGCTGGTCCGGCAGATCCAGGCTACGCATGGGAATCACCGCGGGAGGGTGCTTCAATGGAAAGAGCATCTCGTGCGCAGGGAGCATCCATTTGGCGACGGCGACCTTGGTGCGGGTGGCCTCGGGGCCGAAGCCGACATTCGCCACCATGTTCACCCGGGGAGCGACCGACAGCATGTTGCTGACGAGCGTGGTATAGGTCAAGCGGTAGTCCCAGCCGTCGAAGCCCATATTGCGATG
>JAJYZK010000044.1 GCA_021799945.1 Acidobacteriota bacterium | reverse complement strand
TGGAGATCACCGGGCCGGTGGACCGCAAGATGGTGATCAACGCGCTGAACTCCGGCGCGAAGGTCTTTATGGCCGACTTTGAGGACTCCAGCACGCCGACCTGGAGCAACCTCATCCAGGGCCAGATCAACCTGCGCGACGCCGTGCGGCGCGCCATCGACTATGCCGATCCGGCGACCGGAAAGCAGTACCGGCTGAACGACAGGACCGCCGTGTTGTTTGTCCGCGCGCGCGGCTGGCACCTGGAGGAGCGGCACCTGCTCGTGGATGGCGAGCCGATGTCCGGTTCGATCTTCGACTTCGGCTTGTACTTCTTCCACAACGCGAAGGATCTGCTGGCGCGCGGAAGCGGGCCGTATTTTTACCTGCCGAAGATCGAGAGCTACCTGGAGGCGCGCCTTTGGAACGACGTCTTTCTCCGTGCGCAGGAAGGGATCGGCCTGCCCCGGGGATCGATCAAGGCCACCGTTCTGATCGAAACGATCCTGGCCAGCTTTCAGATGGACGAGATTCTCTACGAACTGCGCGAGCACTCCGCCGGGCTGAACTGCGGGCGCTGGGACTATATTTTCAGCTTCATCAAGAAATTCGCCAACGATCCCCGCGCCGTGCTGCCCGACCGCGCGCAGGTCACCATGGCCACGCACTGCATGCGCAGCTATTCCAAACTGGCCATCAAGACCTGCCATCGGCGCAAGGTCCACGCCATGGGTGGAATGTCCGCTTATATTCCCATCAAGTCGGATCCCGTAGCCAACGAGATCGCCCTGGCGCAGGTGCGCGCCGATAAGGAGCGCGAAGCGGGCGACGGCCACGACGGAACCTGGGTCGCCCACCCCGGACTGGTGCCCGTCGCGATGGAGGTCTTCGACCGCCTGATGCCGCAGGCCAACCAGATCGCCAGACAGTTTCCCGCCTACCAGGTTGCCGCCGCGGATCTTCTGCAGGTTCCCGCCGGGCGGATCACCGAGGCGGGTTTGAAGCAGAACGTCGCCGTCGGCCTGGGATACATCGAGGCCTGGCTGCGGGGCATCGGCTGCGTCCCGCTCTTCAACCTGATGGAAGACGCGGCGACGGCGGAGATCAGCCGGGCGCAGCTCTGGCAATGGATTCATCATCGGGCCAGGCTCAACGATGGAAGACTCATCGATATCCCGATGGTAGAGCAATACATGGCCGCGGAGCTTGACCGGCAGCGGGCGGCGGGGAATGCGGAGCGCATCTCGTCCTATGAAAAGGCCGCGGATCTGATGCGGGAGCTGATCCGGTCGCCGAAGTTTGTGGAGTTCCTCACCGTCCCGGCTTATGATCGCGTGCTGAAAGACGAAGGCTCGCTGACGGCTTTGTGAGTGCGCTTGCGGCGCTTCGATTGCGGAAGAGGACGCGACCATCATGCCAGAACATTTTCTTGATCGGCGCACGCTGCTGAAAAGTATGGCCGGGGCGTTGCCCCTGGCCTCGCCCGGGCTGCGCGCCGCAATCTCCTCGGCCTCCGGCGACGAATCGGCGCCCGGAATCCCGTGGCAGCAGAATGTGCGGCGCGTCGGCCAGCTCAACATGACCGAGCACGATCCTGTGGTGCTGAATGTGGAGGAATGGGCCGATTACTGGGCCAGCCTCAAGGTGGAAGTCACCTATGTCAGCGTGACCGGGATTCTGGCCTTTTACCCGACCAAAGTTCCATTCCATCGCATAGGACGCTACCTGGGAGGCCGCGACTTTTTTGGCGAAGTCAACGCCGCGGCTCGCCAGCGAGGCATTCGCACCGTGGCCCGCATGAGCCCGGATCTCAACTGGCGGGAGGCTCTGGACGCCCATCCGGAGTGGTTCCAGCGCAATCAGGACGGCTCCCCGCGGCCTACCCCGGACGATCCGCGGCTTTTCGCCACCTGCATGTTTTCCACCTACATGACGGATTACGTGCCGGCGATAATGCGCGAGATCAATTCCCGCTATGAGGTGGACGCCTTTTACACCAATGGCTGGCCGCCGATAGGCCGCCTGCCCGTCTGCTTCTGCAACGTATGCCGAAAGCTTCCGCCGGCGGGCTCCGTGGCCTATTGGGAGGCCTTCAACCAGCGCGTGATCTACCTCTGGAAGCTGTACGACGGCATCGCGAAGGAAAAAAGCCGGACGGCCTTCTACTTCGCCAATCTCGGCGGTGGAACCCACGCGGCGCCGAACCTGGCCTTGCTGGCCACCGTATGCGAATGGTTTCAGGGAGACAATCAGGGCCGCGGGGGCGACGGCGCGCCGATCTGGGGCGCCTCCCTGCAGGGGCGCGTCTGCCGCTCCGTGCTGGGAAACAAGACGGCGGTCAATGTGGTCGGCGCCTGGTCCACGGGACGCATTCTCTGGCGCGAAAGCGTCAAAAGCATTCCTGAAATGCAGATGTGGTTCAACGAGACCGTCGCCAGCGGAATGACCCCCTATCTGCATGTGATCGGGGGTGAGGACGGGCTGGGCGAGGATCGCCGCTTTGAGAAATTTGGCCGCGACTACTTCAACTGGCAGGCCAGCAACGATTCGCATCTGCGTCCCCTGCGCACCATCGCGGAGATTGGCGTGGTGTACGGGCAGCGCACCCAGCTCTTTTATACGCCGCCGCGCGACGCCTCCAGGCTGGATTCCATGCAGGGGATCTACGCGGCGCTGCTGGAGGGCCGCTTCTTCTTCGATTTCGTGCATGAGGATCACCTGGCGCTGGACCGCATCGGACGGTATCGCGCTTTGATCCTGCCCAACATCGCTCTGCTGAGCGATGCGCAATGCGCCCAGTTGCGAGCCTACGCCGCACAGGGAGGATCGCTGCTGGCGACATTTGAGACCAGTCTCTACGATGAGACCGGCCGCCGCCGTGGAGACTTCGGACTCGCCGACCTCTTTGGCGCGCATGCCACCGGCCCGGTGATCGCACCGGTGGGCAATTCCAACCCTTTCTATGCCTGGATCGAGCGGCCGCACCCGGTGCTCGATGGCTTCCAGGACACAAACTGGCTGCCCGGACCGCAGTATCGCGTGCCGGTTTCGCCGACGCCGGATCCAGTGCTCACGGTGGTTCCGGGATTTCCCGCGTATCCTCCCGAGCTCTCCTATCCGCGCGTTCCCCGCACGCGGGAGCCTGCGCTGATCCTGCGAGAGACGGGAGGGAGCCGCATTGCATACATTCCCAGCGACATTGAACGGAGCCTTTGGATCTCCGGCAACGCCGACCTGAGCCGGCTGCTGCAAAATACGATTCGCTGGGTGGCCGGCGACGGCCAGCCGGCAGCCATTGAGGGCGAGGGATTCATCGAGGCCTTTGCCTGGGAGACAAAGCCGGGATTTGCCGTGCATGTGCTGAATTACAACAATCCCAACACCTATCGGGGATACTTGCGCAAGTTTTACCCTATCGGCGAGCAGAGAGTGCGCCTGCGGCTGCCCCCGGGCCGAACCATCGCCAAGGTGGAGTTGCTGCGAGCGGGCGGCGCCGTCCCGCATTCCCTACGCGAGGGAACGGTGGAGTTCACCATCCCCTCGGTTCTGGACTACGAGGTTGCGGCGCTAAGCTGAGGCCGGCGCCGCTTCCGGCGCGATCCGGAGAAGACGGTCGAGGACGATGAAGATACTGATCACTGGCGGCGCCGGGTTTCTCGGGCTGCGGCTCGCGAGCGCCCTGCTGGACCAGGGCGAATTTGCCGGGGAGAGCATCGCAGAGCTGACCATCGCCGACCTGATTCCGCCACCCGGCGGCCAGCGAAAGGATGCCCGGATTCGCGTGATGACCGGCGATCTGCTGGAGCAGTGCTCTGCGCTTGCGAGGATGAGATTTGACCTGGTCTTTCACCTTGCCGCCGCCGTTTCCTCCGCCTGCGAGGCGGACTTCGACCTCGGCATGCGCTCCAACGTGGATGGGATCCGCTCTCTGCTCGAGGCCTCGCGCGTCTCCGGCGCATGCCCCCGCCTGGTGTTCGCCAGCTCTGCGGCGGTTTTCGGAGGCGAGGCCGCCCTGCCGCTGCCGGCGGTGGTGAGCGACGCCACCTTGCCGGCGCCGCAATCTTCCTATGGCATTCAGAAATTCATCGGAGAACAGCTTGTAGCGGATTACTCGCGCCGCGGTTATATCGATGGACGGAGCCTGCGGTTGATGACGGTGGTGGTGCGTCCGGGACGTCCGAACGCCGCCGCGTCGAGTTTTCTTTCCAGCATCATCCGCGAGCCCCTGCGCGGCGAGGCGGCGGTTTGCGCGGCGCCACTGGAAACCAGGGTAGCTCTGGCCTCGCCCCGCCGCACCGTGCAGGCGCTGCTTCGCGTCGCGGAGGCCGATCGCAGTCTGCTGGGCGGCCGCACGGCGATCAATATGCCCGCGCTGAGCGTCAGTGTGCGGGAGATGCTGGACGCGCTGGAGCGCTTCGGCGGAGCCGCGGCCCGGGCGCGCGTGGAGCTCCGCGTGGATCCCACCATCGAGAGAATTGTGGGATCGTGGCCGGCCGCCTTTGACGCAGTCCGGGCCGGCCGGCTGGGCCTCAGTCCCGATCCCGACTTCCCTTCGATTGTGGAAGAGTTTTTGCGCGACGAAGACGCGCGACGGAAAGGCGAGATCTAAGCGGCCTGCGCGGCCGGCAATTTTTCGGGCCTCGATTTTCCCGGAGGTCGATCCTACCGGGGGCGGGAAGGGAAAAGACTGGAGCCGGGCGAAAGAACAGCGCGAGGGTGGCATGAACGAAGAGCAGGTGCGGTTGGAGATATGCCGGGTAGGGCGCTCGCTTTTCGAGCGCGGCTACGCGCATTCGACCAGCGGAAATCTGAGTGTGCGCCTGGGTGAGGAGTATCTGATTACTCCATCCGACGCCTGTCTGGGGTTTTTGCGCGCCGGCGAGCTGGCGAAGTTGAGCGCCGATGGAGTTCAGATGAGCGGGGAGCGCGCCAGCAAGGCCTCTGCTCTGCATCGCGCGATCTACGCCGCGGACCCGGAGGCGAATTGCGTGCTGCACACCCACTCGACCTCGTTGGTGGCGCTCACGCTTTCACGGAATGCATCCGAGGAGGCGGACCTGCTGCCGCCGATCACGCCCTATTTCGTGATGAAGGTGGGGCACGTGCCGCGGATCGCTTACCGCCGTCCCGGCAGCGAGGAGGCGGTGGATCTGGTGCGGGCGGCAATCCTGCGGATGCGTTCGCGCGGCGCGCCGATCCGCGCGGTCATGCTCGACCGCCTCGGTCCTGTCGTTTGGCATCGGTCGCTGCACGAGGGCATGGCCGCGCTCGAAGAGCTGGAGGAGACGGCGCGGCTGTGGAGAATGCTCGATCCGAAGCCGGCGCCTTTGCCGGAAGAGGCCATCGAGGAACTGCGTAGAGTTTTCGGCGCGTCCTGGTAGCGATTCCGCCGATGGGTTCTGGAGCTTTGCCGAGAATTTCTAAAGAGCCGCCAGGATCGCGTCGGCCACGCCTCGCGTGGTTCCCGCGCCTCCCAGATCTGGGGTGAGGGTCTTTTTCTCGCCGGCCAGCAGGCCTTCGATCGCGGAAAGGATCCTGGCCGCGGCCTCCGGCTGGCCAAGATGCTCCAGCATCATGGCCGCCGACCAGATCTGGCCGATGGGATTGGCGATGCCCAGGCCGGCAATATCCGGCGCGGAGCCGTGCACCGGCTCAAACATCGAGGGATAGATGCGCGGAGGGTTGAGGTTGCCGGAGGGCGCGATGCCGATGGTTCCGGTGACTCCCGGGCCCAGATCGGAGAGGATGTCGCCGAAGAGATTGCTGCCTACCACCACGCTGAAGCGCTGCGGCGACAGGACGAAGCGCGCGGCCAGGATATCGATGTGCTGCTGGTCCGCGGCGACATCGGGATATTCGGCGGCGATGGCGGCGAAGCGCTCGTCCCAGAAGGGCATGGAATGGAAGAGGCCGTTCGATTTGGTCGCGGAGGTGACGTGTTTGCGCGTAAGCTTGCGGGCGAATTCGAAGGCGTAGCGCAAAATGCGGTCGGTGCCGCGCCGGGTGAAGACCGACTCCTGCACCGCCATCTCCTCGGCCGTGCCGGCAAATAGCCGGCCCCCGATCTGCGAATATTCGCCTTCGGTGTTTTCGCGGATAACCCAGAAGTCGATCTCTCCGGCTTCCGCGCGAACGGGCGCGGTCACCCCGGGGAAGAGGCGAACCGGGCGCAGATTGACATACTGATCGAACTCCCGGCGGATGGGAATCAGCAAACCCCAAAGCGAGAGATGGTCCGGCACGCCGGGAAATCCGGCCGCGCCGAAGAAGATCGCGTGGTGGTCGCGCAGTCGCGCGATGCCGTCCTCGGGCATCATGCGGCCGGTCTTTTTGTAGCGCTCGCAGCTCCAGTCGAAGCGTTGAAACCGAAAATCGAAGCCGAAGAGGGAACCGGTCCGCTCCAGAACGCGCACACCCTCGGGAACCACCTCCTGGCCGATGCCGTCCCCGGGAATCACCGCGATGTCGAAGGTCGGCATGGCTAAACGCAGCGCCCTCCATCCACCTCCAGGCAGACGCCGGTGATGAAGCCGGCGTCCTCGCTGGCCAGGAAAACCGCCGCCCGGGCGATATCGAGCGGACGGGAGAGACGGCCGAGGGGGATGGTGGCGATCACCTTGGCTCGGACCTCCGGCGTGTCGTCCCCGGGAAGGAATTGAGAAAGCAGACCGGTTTCTCCCATCACCGGATTGATCGCGTTCACCCGGATCTTCAGCGGCGCGAGCTCCACAGCCATGGATTTGGTCAGGATCACAGCCGCGCCCTTCGACCCGTTATACCAGGTAAGACCGGGGCGCGGACGGACGCCGGCGGTGGAGGCGATATTGAGAATCACGCCGCCGCCCTGCTTCTCGAATACCGGAACGGCATGTCTGGCGGAGAGGAACAGGCTCTTCACATTCACCGCGTAGATGCGATCGAATGTCTCCTCATCGACCTGCAGCATGGGCTGCGACTTATGCGTCGCGCCCGCATTGTTGACCACAATGTCGAGCCGGCCGAATCGATCGAGCGCCAGCTTCACCATCGCTTCCACCTGGGCGTTCTGGGATACGTCGGTCTCCGAGGCCACCGCGCGGTTTCCTCCGCCGGCAATCTCCGCCGCGACGCGGCAGGCCGCGTCTTTACGGATATCGGCGATCACCAGCCGAGCGCCCTCCTGCGCATAGAGCTTGGCGATGCCTTCACCGAAGCCGCTGCCCGCTCCGGTGACGATGGCGACCTTGTCCTTGAGCTTCATCCTGTCCTTTCGGCCGAGGCCACGGATCGCGTGCGATGCGGAAGGGAGAACATTGGCGCTCGCGGCCAAAGTTGACGGCGGCGCATCGCCTCCCGGCAGTTGCCAGTTTGCAGGGCGGCCGAATCGCGAGTCAAGCGCCTGCGGGAGAATCTGGAATTCCAGAGTGGAGCGGCGGGCCGTTGTTGCGGGCGGCGACGGTTATTGAGCGCGGCCCAACCGATAGCGGCGCAGCCATTGCAGTCCTTCGCTGGTTCCCCCGCGTGGCCGATATTCGCAGCCGATCCAGCCGGCGTAGCCCATTTCTTCGATGACACGGAAAATCGAGTCATAGTTCAATTCGCCCTCGCCGGGTTCGTGACGGTCGGGAACTCCGGCGATTTGAATGTGTCCGACGCGGCTGCCTTCGCCCAGATGCCGCCGCAGGCGCCAGAGGATATCGCCCTCCATGATCTGGCAATGGTAAAGGTCCATCTGGACCTTTAAGCGGGGATGGTTGAGGCTGCGGGCGATCGCATGCGCCTCCTCCTGCCGGTTGAGCAGATAGCCGGGCATGTCGCGCAGGTTGATGGGCTCCAGCAGAAGGTCGGGGCCGGCGTCGCCGGCGGCCTCCAGTGCCCAGGCTAGATTGGCGCGCAATGTATCGAGGGCGCGCGGGCGATCCAGACCGGCTGCGCAGATTCCCGCCATCACATGGATTCTCCGGCAGCGCAGCGCCTCCGCGTACCGCAGGGCTTCGTGAAAGCTGCGCCGGAACTCCGTCTCCCGGCCGGGCAGGCAGGCGATGCCCCGTTCGCCGGAGGACCAATCTCCCGGCGGCGCGTTGAAGAGCGCCTGCTGCAATCCGTGACGGTCCAACTCTTTGCGCAATTGCTCGGGGGCATAGGCGTAAGGGAAGAGGAACTCCACGCCCGTGAAGCCGTCCTCTGCGGCCCTGGCAAATCTCTCCAGGAAGGGATGCTCCGCGTACATCATGCTGAGGTTGGCCGCGAATTGAAGCATAGGAGAGGTTTACCACGCCCTGCGGCGGCTTGACACGAGTCGAGAAAACGTGTCATCTCTGAGCACCCGGAGGACGGTGGACGCGGCGAGCCGCCCGGGCGCCGCGGCGGATCGGGACGGCGGCGGAACAGGAATGTCAGAAAAGGCGGCCAACATCGCGAATCGTGGGGGCGGCGAAGGATGAATCAGGCGGCTCAAGGCAAAGCCGGCTCCCGTCGACGGAGCGCGGCGACACCGGCCGTCGGCAAGGTTGCGGCGCCGGTGGGTCCGGAGGGGCCGAATGTAAAGCTGACCCAGCTTGTCTTTCAGGCGATTCTGCGTGCGATCGTCTACGGCCGGCTCGATCTGGGCGAGCCCCTCTCCGAGAGCGACCTTGCCAGGGCTCTTCACGTGAGCAAAGCGCCTGTGCGGGAAAGCCTGAACGAGCTCCGGTTGAAGGGGCTGGTGGTCGTGGTGCCGCAGTCCGGCAGCTATGTTTTCAGCCCGACCCGGGAACAGATTGAAGAACTCTGCGATTTTCGCAGCCTGCTGGAGAGCAGCGCCTTGCGCGCCTCCATGCGCCACGACGCAAAATCCCTGATCGCCGACCTGAAAAAGACCACGGCGGAGATGCGGCGAGCCTATCGCCAGGGAGACATCTTCCTCAGCAAGCGTCTCGACACGCAGTTCCATCAGGCCCTGTTCGAGCGCAGCGCTAACCGCTACCTCGCGCAGTCCTACGAGAATATCCGCCATTCTGTCGAAGCCCTGCGCCATCGCTTCATGGATACCGCCGTCTACCGCAATCAGGCATTCGCCGAGCACCGCAAGCTCGTGGAGCTGCTGGAAGACGGCGCCTTGAACAAAGCGGCGGCAATGTTGCACGAGCACATTGCGCGCACCAAGCGATTTCAGGCGCGGGCAAGCTGGAGCCCAGGACGGCTGCGGCGCAAAGACTACAAGTTTCGCGACTACTCCCAGGTCTTTCTCGAAGAATGACTGCGGCCGGATGGCCGCCGGCGATTGGAAACAATCGGGGTTCCTTGTCCGAAAGATGCAGACCGCATGTCTGTAAGATAGGGCGCCGCCACCCTCCGAAGGCCGTAAACTCTTGACAACTGAAGCATTGTGGTCGACGTCTACCGTCGAATTCAATCGTGGAATGGCTCGGAGACGGCCTCTCCGCCGGCGAAACGCCGGGCGTGGACGGAGCCGGAAGAGATTGCCCCATCATGAACACTTACCGGAGTTTGAGGCGATTCCTTTCCTTGTTGCGCCTGTGCGCGCTTCTGCCGGCGCTTTGCGCCCCACTCGCCGACGCGCAAACCTCCTATACCTGGGATCAGATCAAGGCGAAATTCACAGCCGATAACCCCACCCTGCAGGCCGACCAATCGAATGTGGAGGAGATGAAGGCCGAGGAGATCACCGCATATTTGCGTCCCAATCCGCAGTTCACGCTCTCGCAGGATGGCACGCAGATCGCCCCCAACAACGGAGTGTGGATTCCCGCCAAGGGCACCTTTGTCGTTCCCAGCGTCGCCTATCTGCATGAGCGGGACCACAAACGGGAGCTTCGCCTGAAAAGCGCCCAGCAGGGCACGCAGATTGCCGCCTCGCAGCACTCCGACCTGGAGCGGAATCTTCTGTTTACGCTGCGCTCCGCCTTTGTGCAGACCCTGCAGGCCAAAGCATGGCTGGATCTGAGCCAACAGGAATTGGACTATTACGACCACATCATCGACATCAGCCGGGAGCGATTCAAGCAGGGAGACCTGGCGAGGATCGACCTGGACAGAATCGAGCTGATGCGGGTGCAGTACGAATCCGACCTGCAGGCGGCGGAAGTGAACCTGAGGACGGCGAAGATTCAGCTTCTACAGCTCCTGGACGACCGCACTCCAATCGATCAGTTCGATATCCAGGGGCCGTTCGATTTCAGCGATCAGTTGCAGGCCCTGGACGCCTATCGCCAGATTGCGCTGGCCAGCCGGCCGGATCTGCAGGCCGCGCTGCAATCGCTGCAACAGGCCGACACCAATCACAAACTGGCTGTCGCCAACGGCTCGACCGATCCGACGCTCAGCGCATGGTACACCTGGAACTCCTCGAACAATAACTCGTATGCGACGCAAACCCTGGGGGCCAGCGTCAGCGTTCCGTTGCGGATCTTTGACCGTAACCAAGGCGAAAAGCAACGCACGCAGATCGATATCGACCGCAACCGTCAGCTTTCCGAAGCGGCCCGCGCGCAGGTTTTCAGCGATGTGGATTCGGCCTACGCGCAGTTGAACGGCAATCTGATTCTTCTCCGGCCGTACCGGGCCAAATATCTGGCGCAGGCGCTGCGGGTCCGCGACACCATCACCTACGCTTACCAGCGGGGCGGAGCCTCGCTGATGGATTTCCTGAACGCGCAGAGCGATTACCGCAATGTGCAGATGGCGTATGTGCAGTTGGTGGGCGCGTATCTGACCGCGGCCGGCCAATTGAATCTTGCCGTTGGCCGCGAGGTGATTCCGTGACCCATTCCGTGATCCGCTCCCTGAACCTAAGACCGTGTGCGACTCTGCCGAGTTGCCTCATCCTTTGTCTCTCCTTGGGCGGCTGCGGAAAGAAGTTCCAGCCGTCGTCCGGCGACGTCCCGCCGGCGCAGGTGGTGGAGGCCAGCAATTCAGCGCTTGTAACGGTCGATAAGCCGGAACAGTTCTCTCTGGCGACCGTGGGGAAAATCGACGCGCATGCCCGGCTGAACGCAACGGGAAGCGTCAATCCGGACATTGCCCGCGAGATTCCCGTAATCTCTCTGGCCGGCGGACGCGTGGTGGACATCAAAGCCCGGCTCGACGACCATGTGAGCAAAGGCCAGTTATTGTTGCGGGTGCAGAGCCCCGATGTAACGAATGCCTTCGACACCTACTTGAAAGCGGTGAACGACGAGCAGCTCGCGAACAAGTTGTATGTGCGGGCCAAAGACCTGTATGCCCACGGGGCCATTCCTCTGAGCGAGCTGGAGCAGGCCGAGGATACGGAGAACGACGCCAAGGCCGATCTGACCGCGGCGGACCAGCAACTGGATACGCTGGGAGTGAGCAAAGATCACCCTTCGAGCATTTTGAACGTGTATGCGCCGATCTCCGGCGTGATCGTCGCGCAGAACGTAACCAACGCCGCCGCCGCGGGCGTCGTCTATGCCGGCACCTCCACCACCTTCACCATCGCCGACCTTTCCGTGGTCTGGATCCTCTGCGATGTCTATGAGAACGACATACCCAGGGTTCAGCTCGGCCAACAGGCGCAGATCACGGTCGATGCGTATCCCGGCAAAGTGCTGACCGGCCGCGTCTCCGATATCGGCCCGGTGCTCGATCCCAATATCCGGACGGCGAAGGTGCGCATCGAAGTGCCCAACCCCGGCGGCATCCTCCGGCTGGGCATGTTCGTCAATGCAACGTTTGAGAGCGCGGCGAAGAAGACCTATGCGGTTGTGCCCGCGGCCGCCATTTTGCATCTTCACGATCGCGATTGGGTCTATGAGCCGGCAGGCGGAACGCAGTTCAGGCGGGTCCAGGTGGAGGCCGGCGACATGTTGCCCGGCGGGATGCAGCAGATCCTCACCGGCATCGCTCCCGGCCAGCAGGTCGTCTCCGACGTTCTCCAGCTCGAAGCCACGCTGGAGGCGCAATGATCCGGCGCCTGGTCGATTTCGCGCTGCAGAACCGATTTCTGGTTCTGGCGATCGCGGTCCTGCTTTTCGCCTGGGGCGCCGTCTCCTTCCATCAGCTTCCCGTCGAAGCTTACCCGGATGTCGCCAATAACTATGTCGATGTGATTGCCCAGTGGCCGGGAATCTCCGCCGAGCAGATTGAGCAGCAGGTCACCATCCCTCTGGAGACCGTGATGAACGGAATCCCCGGCGTGGCGCATGTCCGCTCCTGGTCGATCTTTGGCCTCTCGACGGTGGAGATGGTCTTCGGCGAAGAGACCACGAATTTTGAAAACCGGGAGCGCGTGCTTGAGCGTCTGGCGCAGGTGAATCTTCCCCCCGGGGTGGTTCCGCAAATGGGAACCGACTGGAGTCCGGTCGGCCAGATTTATTTCTATACGCTGGAGAGCTCCAACCCCGAGTACGACGCGATGAATCTCAAATCGCTCGAGACCTGGGTGGTGGAAAAGAATCTGAAAAGCGTCCCGGGCGTTCCGGACACGAACCCGTTCGGCGGCCCGACCCGCGAATATCAGGTGCGCCTGGACCCGGACAAGCTGGTCTCCTACGGGCTCAGCATCGCCCAGGTCGAGCAGCAACTGGCCAACAACAACGCCAACGCGGGAGGCAGTTTCATTCAGGCCGGTCTGCAGCAGA
>JAJYZK010000043.1 GCA_021799945.1 Acidobacteriota bacterium | reverse complement strand
GGCGCGACGGCCCGCAGGGTGGCCGCGCCTTCCGTCCCCAGGCCATGAAATGCGTCCACAATGCCCATCACCGTCCCGAAGAGGCCGATGAAAGGGGAGACGGCTCCAATGGTGGCCAGCCAGGCCAGCCGCCGTTCGAGGAGGGACAAGGACTCGCTGGAGGCCGCCTGCGCCGTCCGCTCCAGCGCTTCGATATTGCGCGGACGTCCTGCTCCACCGGTCTGCTTGCGGTAGTGTTCATACACCGCGTCGAAGATATTGACCATCGGGCTGGGTTTGAATTGCTCGCTGACGGCCGCTACTTCATGCAGGCGGCTGGCTTTGCGGAAGGCGCGCACAAAGCGGCCGCTTTGCCCGCGCACCCTGCGAAACAGGGAGGATTTGGCCAGGATGATGGCCCAGGAATACAGACTGAATAGCAGGAGCAGGCCCAGCACCGCCATGGCCACCGGACCGCTGTTGCGCAGCATATCCACAACTTCGCTGAGTCCAGCGCCGACCGGCGCCGGGGGCGCCCCGCCGTCATCCTGAAAGAAGAACAATGCCGCGAGGTGAGATAGCACCATTATCGTCTCCATTTCACGTTAGCAGAGATGCCGGGATGAAACCAACAAGAAGGCGCCACAGAAGGCGCCGCTGCCCGGCGGCCGCGAGCCGCGCCAATCCGCAGCCCTCCGCCTCCGCCCGCAGCCGAAATGCCCGCTACCCCGTTCGATGCGGAGTTTGCTGCGGCTGCGGCCGGCGAATGCCGCGCGCGCCCCGCCGCCGCTCATGCTATGCTGCGCTCGACCTGTGCCCCGGGAGGGAAGACATCGATGCTTCTCGAGCTGCGAGCCGAAAATTACGCGGTGATCGATCACGCGATCGCGGCATTCGGGCCCGGCCTCAATCTGCTCACCGGAGAGACCGGGGCCGGCAAATCGATCCTGGTGGATGTCCTGGCGCTGCTGCTGGGGGGAAAGGCCTCGCCCGACGTGATTCGCCACGGCGCGGACAAGGCTGCGGTTGCCTGCGTGTTTGAGAGCACCGCCGCGGCGGAGGCCATTCTCGATTCCTTCGGGATCGATGCGGGAGAGGACTCGGAGATCATCCTCCGGCGCGAGATCCAGTCCGGCGGGCGGGGCCGGGTTTATGTAAACAACCAGCCAGCCACGGTTGCCGTGCTGCGGCAGCTCGCGCCGGAACTGGCCTTGGTGCATGCGCAGAGCGAGACGCTCGGCTCCTTCGATCCGGATCAGCAGAGGCAGCTTCTGGATCGCAGCGCGGGGATCGAGACGGAGGCGCTGGGCGAGACCTACCGGATGTGGAAGGCGGCGGCGGAAGGCCTGGCGGGCATGGAAAGGGATGAGCGGGAGCAGCTTCGCCAGGCGGATCTCTGGCGGGGCCAGATCAAGGAGATCGAGGCCGCCGCATGCGCAGATGGAGAAGAGGAGAGTCTGACGGCGGAGCGGCGCATGCTGGCGAATGCCGAAAAACTCTTTGCCGCAGCCGCCGCGGCCTACGAACTTCTCTACGATGGAGGGAGTTCGGCGGGCGCATCCCTGCGCGCCGCATCCCGGCAGTTGGAAGAGCTGGCGCGCTATGACGGCCGTTTCGCCGAGGCCCTGCAGCAGATCGCCGCGGCCCGGGCGGCGGTGGACGACGTGAGCGCGACGGTGCGGGACTTTTCCTTCCAGATACAGGCCTCCCCCGACCGGCTGGCGGCGATTGAGGGCCGGCTGGATCTGCTGGACCGCCTGAAGAGAAAATACGGTTCGACCCTGGAGCCGACCCTGGAGCAGGTGAAGCAATACGGGGAGGAGATCGCGGAAAAGCTCGCGGCGATGGAGAACCGGGAGGTCCGGCTGGAGCAACTGCGGGCTTCGCGGGCCAAGAGCGAGGAACAGTATCGGGGGCTGGCGGCGGCGACGACCCGTCGCCGCATCGCCGCCGCCGGCAAGCTGGAGCGCGCCGCGGAGACGCAGATGAATAGCTTGGCGATGAAGGCCCGTTTTGCGGTGACGGTGACGGCGCGGGAGGACGAAGGGAGCTGGACGGAGCATGGATGGGACGAAGTGGAGTGCCGCATCGCAACCAACGCCGGCGAACCGATCAAGCCGCTCCGGGAGATTGCCTCGGGCGGGGAGCTATCCCGGGTGCTGCTGGCGCTGAAGGTGAGCGTGGAGGAGTGCGCAGCGGCGTCCCAGGGCAGGCGGGGCCGCAGCGCGGCGCCGCGCACTCTGGTCTTCGACGAAATCGATATTGGGATCGGCGGACGGGCGGCGGAGGCGGTGGGCCAGAAGCTGAAGGCGCTCTCCGCCGTCCAGCAGATTCTCTGCGTCACCCACCTGCCCCAGATCGCGGCCTTTGCCGACCGCCACTTTCTGGTCGAAAAGCGGGAAAAGCGGGGCAGGACGGAGACGTCGATCCGCGCTCTCGGGGTGGCGGAGCGCACCGAAGAGCTGGCCCGGATGTTGAGCGGGGCAAAGCTGACGGAAACGTCGCGCCGTCACGCCGAGCAGATGCTCAAGTCCAGCCGCTGACCGGGCTCCGGGGGCGGCGGCCGGCCTCGCCGGCGCCGGTTGAGGGTGGGGTTCCAGGCTAGGAGATGGAATGCGCGGCGCGGTATACTGTGAGGAGTGGCTGAAACCGAAAACGACCGAACCTCTCGATTCTCGTCCCCAAGAGCGGAGAAGCGCGTCCTGCTGCTCAAGCCGCGCGGCTTTTGCGCGGGAGTGGTGCGGGCCGTGGATGTCGTGAACATTGCGCTGGAGACCTTCGGCGCGCCCATCTACGTGCGCAAGGAGATTGTTCACAACCGGTTCGTGGTGAATGAGCTGGCGGAGAAAGGCGCGATCTTTGTGGACGACATCGAGGACGTGCCCGAAGGGATGCGCGTCATCTACAGCGCGCATGGAGTCTCTCCCGCCGTTCGGGAGCGCAGCAAGTCACGCCGGCTGAAGGTGATCGACGCCACCTGTCCGCTGGTCACCAAGGTTCATGTGGAGGCGGTCAAGTTCGCGCGCCAGGGGTATGCGCTGGTGCTGATCGGGCATCGGGATCATGATGAGATCGAGGGAACGCTGGGCGAGGCGCCGGCGGTGACCCAGGTGGTCTCCACGGTGGCCGAAGTGGACGCTCTCCAGGTTCCGGATCCCGCGAGAGTGGCCTACCTGACGCAGACCACGTTGAGCCTGGACGAGGCGCGCGACATTATCCACGCCCTGAAGCTGAAGTTTCCCCGGATCGTGGGGCCGCACTCGCAGGATATCTGCTACGCCACAGAGAATCGCCAGATGGCGGTCAAGAATGTCGCGCATCAGGCCGATCTGGTTCTGGTGGTGGGTTCCATGAACAGCTCCAATTCCAATCGCCTGGTAGAGGTCTCCCGAAACCTGAGCACGAATTCCTTCCTGATCGAAGATTCGCGGGCCATCGACCCCAAATGGCTGGAAAACGCCAGCACCGTGGCCGTGACGGCCGGAGCCTCGGCGCCCGAAGTGCTGGTGACCGAAGTGGTGGCCTACCTTGAGGGAAAAGGCTTCGCGGATGTCCAGGAAGTGGAAGTCATGCCGGAAAATGTCCGCTTCGGGCTGCCTCCGGAGATTGTTCAGGCCATCGCACCCGCGGCCGCCGCCGCGAATTGAACAATTCAGACCGCTGTCTTGGAGGTCGTCTAGATCCGGCATGAGTCCATTTTCTGAAAATCCGGCGCCGGCAACGCCCCGGTTCGGACGGATCGACGCGGCGCTGGAGCAGGTGGCGCTGGCGGTGGAGCGAGCCCGGGAGTGTCTCTTCTCCAAGCAGCACGCCGACGGCTATTGGTGCGGCGAGCTGGAGGCCGACTCCACGCTGGAGTCCGATTACATCCTGCTGCATACGCTGCTGGGCGTCGGCGACGAGCGCAAGATGAAGGGCGCGGCCGCCGAGATTCTGCGAAAGCAGTGCGAGGACGGCGGGTGGAACATCTACGCCGGCGGCCCTTCGAACATCAGCGCCTCGGTCAAGGCGTACTTCGCACTCAAGTTGATGGGCTGGTCCAGCGAGCACCCGGCGCTGGCAAAGGCGCGCAAGTGGATCCTGAGCCGCGGCGGCGTGGTGGAATGTAACACCTTCACCAAGATTTATCTCTGCTTTCTGGGTCAGTATGAGTACGACGCGGTCCCGGCCATCCCTCCGGAGATCGTTCTTTTCCCGAAGTGGTTCTACTTCAATATCTACGAAATCTCATCCTGGTCGCGCGCCATATTGGTTCCGCTATCGATCGCCTACGCGAAGAAGCCGTTTAAGAAGCTTGCTCCGGAGATGGGCATCGACGAACTCTTCGTCGGGGGCAAGGCGAAGGCAAATCTGTATCTGCGCTGGGACCGGGAGCGGATCTTCGGATGGCGCAATTTTTTCCTGATTTGCGACCGGATCGTCCATTGGGCGGAGCGCGTGCATATTCGGCCGCTGCGCAAGATCGCGGTGAAGCGGGCCGAAAACTGGCTGCTGGAGCGGATGGAGATGAGCGACGGGGTGGGGGCCATCTACCCGGCGATGCTCAACGCCATTCTGGCCCTGCGCTGCCTCGGCTACTCCATGGACGATCCTCAGATGATCCGCGCCTTGGATGAATTCGAGAAGCTGGGAATCATGGATGAGGAGACGGGGCGCTTCCGCATGCAGCCCTGCATGTCGCCGGTCTGGGATACCGCCTATGCCCTGTATGTCCTGGGCGAGTGTGGAGTCTCCCGCACCGATCCCCGGCTTCTGCGGGCCGCCGACTGGATCCTTTCCAAGGAAGTGCGCCACAAGGGAGACTGGGCGGTCAAGGTTCGCAACACCCAGCCCGGCGGCTGGTATTTCGAGTTCAACAATGAGTTCTATCCGGATACGGACGACTCCGCCCAGGTCCTGCTGGCTCTGAATAAGGTGGATTGTCCGGCCCGCGAGCGCTACCAGTACGATGTCTGCCAGCGGGCCATCTCCTGGATCTTCGCCATGCAGTGCAGGAACGGCGGCTGGGCCAGCTTCGACAAAGACAACACCAAGATGGTCTTCGAGAATGTGCCCTTCGCCGACCACAACGCCATGCTGGATCCGCCCACCGTCGATATCACCGGGCGCATTCTGGAGATGCTGGCCACCTATGGGTACACTCGCAAGGACCGGCGGGTGGAAAAGGCCATTAAATTCCTCTACAAGGAGCAGGAGCCCGACGGAAGCTGGTTCGGGCGCTGGGGAGTGAACTACCTCTACGGCACCTTCCTGGCCCTGCGCGGACTGGAGGCGATCGGGGTCTGGAACCATGAGCCGCAGATTCAACAGGCGGCGGAGTGGATCCGCATGGTGCAGAACGCGGACGGCGGCTGGGGCGAGAGCTGCGCGAGCTACGACGACCCCAATACCCGAGGCGTTGGCGTGAGCACTCCTTCGCAGACGGCATGGGCGATTCTCGGCCTGCTGGCTGCCGGGGATACCCGCAGCGATTCCGTGGCGAAGGGCGTCCGCTGGCTTCTGGAGCGCCAGCGGCCGGATGGCTCCTGGGATGAAAGCATGTACGAAGGCGCGGCCCGGCAATCGATCATCACGGGCACCGGTTTTCCCCGCGTCTTTTACCTCGCCTATCATCTCTATCGCATTTATTTTCCCCTGATGGCGCTGACCCAATACCGCCGCGCAATGCAGCAGGGCTGAGGGCGGCTGGAGCCGCGGCCTGAAGCGAGCGGCGGCCCGGAGCGATCATTCCCCGGAGATGTTGGAGGAGGCAGGATGGCAATCCCGATTTCGCAGATGTGGACAGTCGGCTCCTACGTGTTCAGGAAGCGCCTGAGCGGGCAGAAACGGTACCCGCTGGTCCTGATGCTGGAGCCGCTGTTCCGCTGCAACCTAGCCTGCGCGGGATGCGGCAAGATTCAATATCCCGGCCACATTCTCAAAAAAGAATTGACTCCGGAGGAGTGCTTCCGGGCCATCGACGAGTGCGGCGCGCCCATGGTCTCCATCCCCGGCGGAGAGCCGCTGATGCACCCGCGGATCGTGGAGATCGTGGAGGGGATGATCCGGAGAAAGAAATACGTCTATCTCTGCACAAATGCTCTGCTGTTGAAGGAAAAGATCGATGGCTTCCGTCCCAGCAAGTATCTGACCTTCTCCGTTCATCTGGACGGCCAGCGCGAGCATCACGATTTCTCCGTATGCCGCGAGGGAGGGTATGACTTGGCGGTGGAGGGCATCCGGGAGGCGGTGCGGCGCGGATTCCGGGTTACCACCAACACCACGCTTTTCGACGGCGCCGACGCCAACAGCGTCCGCTCCTTCTTCAGCGAGGTGATGGATCTGGGCGTGGAGGGCATTGTGCTTTCGCCGGGCTATTCGTATGAAAAAGCGCCGGACCAGAAACATTTTCTGGGCCGCGCCCGCACCCGCAGACTCTTCCGCGCCATCCTCTCGAATCGCGAGAAGCGGTGGAAATTCAATATGTCCCCGCTGTTTTTGGAATTTCTCATGGGCAAGCGGGATTACCGCTGTACTCCCTGGGGGGCGCCGGCCTACAACATCTTCGGCTGGCAAAAGCCCTGCTATCTTCTGCAGGATGGCTATGCGGACACCTATCGGGAACTGGTCCAGAGCACCGACTGGGAGAGTTACGGCACGGAATCCGGCAATCCGAAATGCGCGAACTGCATGGTGAGCTGCGGCTATGAGCCCTCCGCCGTCCATGATACGTTCTCTTCGATTCGAGGCCTGCTGGCGACGGCGCGGGCCACCCTGTTCAACCGGTACGAAGACCGTGGAGCGCGCAATCTGCTTACTTCCGCCTATTTCGGGGCCCCGGAGGCCAACGGCAAGCTGATCCAGATCGAGAGCGCGGAGACCCGGATGGAAGAGACGAACGTATGAGCGGCGAGAGGAATGCCGCGCCGGCGCTCGATCCCGATCAACTGGAGCTTGCTCCAGGAACAGCGCACGAAAATCTGGAAGGCTGGGTTCCCGAGCTATCCGATGAGACGGAGATACGGAATGCGCTCGACAAGGCCTTCGATTACCGGGGCGACGTGACCCTTACCCTGAGGGACGGCGCGGTCCTGGAAGGTTACGTCTTCGACCGGCGGTGCGGCCCCGTCCTCGCGGAATGTAGCGTCCGTATTTTCCCGAAAAATGCCGGGGAAAGAATCTCGATTCCTTATAGCCATATCGCCCGGCTCGTCTTCAGCGGGCCGGATCGCGCCGCGGGCAAAAGCTGGGAGGCCTGGGTAAAGAAGTGGAATGAGAAGAAGGCGGCGGGCGAAAAGGGCTTCGGTCTGCATCCGGAGAAGCTCGACTAGAGTCGTCCCCCCGAAGTTCACAGCATGCATGGGGGCTGGACTGCTATGCGGAAATCGTTGGAAAAGCAGATCCTTCGCTGCGCTCAGGATGACAAAGAGAGTGACCCGGATTCTGTGTTCGCATAACAAAGGAACTGTCATCCTGAGCGCAGCGAAGGATCTGCGGTTGTTCTGGAACGAATCTCTGATTCGCCCCACGAGGAGTTTGTTGAAAAACGCGTCGAAGCGCCGAGCGAGGCGAAACAGGTTCTGTAACTCCCAATCGGGATACAAAAGGAATTGGATTTTCTCCCGGCCACAGATGTTCTTTTCAACAAACTCCTAGAGGGGCCGCGAGGCGGCCCGCGCCGGAGAGAGGCAAAGGGGACTGGACGCGCCGTTCCAATGTCCGGGTGTCCGGGCGAGTACTCGTGAAAGTTCTGCTGACAGGCGCAACGGGGTTCATCGGAAGCCATGTGGCCAGGGAGCTGGTCCGGCGCGGGGCCAGGGTGCGAGCCCTTGTGCGGCCGACCAGCAACCCCCAGAATCTGCGCGGAATCGATCTGGAGACCATCGACGGGGATCTGCGGCAGCCCGAGACGCTGCGCGCCGGCGTCGCCGGATGCGACGCGGTGATGCATGTGGCTGCGGACTACCGGCTTTGGGTCGCCGATCCCGGGCCGATGTATGCGGTCAACGTGGAAGGCACGCGGCAGCTCCTGCGGGCGGCCGCGGATGCGGGCGTTCGCCGCGTGGTCTATACCTCAAGCGTGGCCACCATGGGGTTCCTCGCGAACGGAAGCATCGTCGATGAGGAGACTCCGGTCTCTCTCAAGAGCATGATTGGACACTATAAGCGGTCCAAATACCTGGCGGAGCAGGAAGCCGTCGCGGCCGCCAGGAAAGGCCAGGACATTGTGGTCCTGAATCCCACCACGCCCATCGGACCCAACGACATCAAGCCCACGCCGACGGGGCGGATCGTGGTCGATTTTCTGAACCGAAAGTTTCCCGCCTACGTGGATACCGGATTGAACTTAGTGGATGTCGGGGAAGTCGCCAAGACCCATGTCGATGCGCTGGAGGCCGGACGGCCGGGGGAGCGGTACATCCTGGGCGGTGAGAATCTGACGCTGAAGCAGATTCTGGACAGGATGTCGGCCATCACCGGCATTCCTTCGCCCGGCTTTCGGGCGCCGCACTCCCTGGCTATGCTCTTTGCCTTCTTCGACCAGACGGTCACCGGAACGCTGCGCGGGCGCGAGCCGCGGGCCACCGTGGAGGCGGTGCGGATGGGGAAAAAAAAGATGTTTGCCTCCTCCGCCAAGGCCCAGAGGGAGCTGGGATTTCAAGTCGTTCCGGTCTACGCGGCTCTGCGTGAGGCGATCGAGTGGTTCCGCAGGAATGGCTATGCTCCGGCGGGCTGAGCGGTACAGGCGCGGCGGCTGAGGCAGGGAGCCAAGGATCCAAACAGATCGAGCGCGCCGGCCGTATGGCGGAATGAGGGGAGAAACGAGGAACCGGTGGCGGGAAGGATCGGCATCGTTGCGGCGTTTGCAGGCGAGCTCCGACCCTTGGTCAAGGGCTGGCGCAGAGCGCACGCGCAAGATGGGGTTTTCCTCTGGGAGGGTGATTTGGGAGGGACCGGATGTGTCGCTGTGGCCGGCGGAATGGGGCGCGCGGCCTCCGAACGGGCCTGCGGGCTGGCGCTGGAATCCGGCCCGCTCAGCGCTCTGGTCTCGATCGGGTGGGCCGGAGCTCTCTCCTGCGGCGTGAGCTCCGGCGCAGCGTACCCGATAACGGAGGTGGTGGATGCGGCGACCGGGGAGCGGTTTGCCTCCAGTTCGCCTGCGGGGGCCGGGGCCGGATTGCGGTTGATCACGCTGGATCATGTGGCCCAAGCCGCCGAGAAGCGTAAGCTGGCCGAGACCTACCGCGCCGTCCTGGTGGATATGGAGGGCGCGGCCGTGGCCCGGGCGGCCGGGTCGCGGAGCCTCCCGTTTTTCGCCTTCAAGGCCGTCTCCGACCAGCTCAGCGACGAGTTACCCGATTTCTCCCGGTTCCTGGATTCGAAGGGCGGACTCAACGCGCCGAAACTGCTGGCCTCCCTGGCGTTTCAGCCTGGGTACTGGCCGGGATTGGCCCGGATGCGCAAGAATACGAAAACAGGGGCGCTGGCGCTCGCCGCCTCGCTCCGGGAGATGTTCGGCGAATGAGAGAAATGGGGGACAGTCAGGCCACGGCGCCGGGCAAGGCGGACCGGGCCGGCCTGCTCGATTCCGCGGCGATCGCCGAAGGGCCTCCCAGCCGGGAGAAGATTCCCGCGTCCATGCTGGCCGCGGTCTACCGCGGAGTGAACGAGGTGCGCATGGAGCAGGTGCCCGTGCCCATGCCCGGCCCGGGCGAGGTGCTGATCCGGGTGCGCACCTGCGGCATCTGCGGTACGGATCTGAAGAAGATTCAAACCGGATCGCACTCCGCACCGCGAATCTTCGGGCACGAGACGGCCGGAATCGTGGCTGCGGTGGGAGGCGGAGTGGAGCGTTTCGCGCCTGGCGACCGCGTCGTGGCGCTGCATCATGTGCCCTGCGAGGATTGCTATTACTGCCGGAAGAAGACCTACGCCCAGTGCGCCACCTATAAACGGGTGGGATGCACGGCCGGATTTGAAGCATCGGGAGGCGGCTTCGCCGAGTACGTTCTGGCCATGGATTGGATCGTTCGGGGGGGGCTCGTGAAGATTCCGCCGGACATTCCCTTCGAGCAGGCCGCCTTTCTCGAACCGCTGAATACCTGTCTGAAGGGGATCCGGAGCCTCAACCTTGCTCCGGATGAGACGGTTCTGGTCATCGGCCAGGGTCCGATCGGCATTATGCTGGCCTCGCTGGCCGGGCGCATCGCGGGCCAGGTGATTACCTCGGATCTCTATGCGGGGCGGCATGCGATCGCCGCAACCTTCGGCCTGCGGATGCCGGTGGACGCCTCGCGCGACGATGTGGCGCAGGCCGCCCGGGCGGCGACCGAGGGCCGGGGAGCGGATGCCGTGATCCTCGCGGTGGGAGGCAACGCTCTCATTGCGGCCGCCATGCAGGCGGCTAGGCCGGGAGGGCGGATTCTTCTGTTTGCCCAGACCCAGCGCGGAGAAGCGACGATCGATCCCGCGGCGGTCTGCGTCGATGAGAAGACCCTGCTGGGGTCCTACAGCGCTTCGGTGGAGGTGCAGGCGGAGGCTGTGGACCGCATATTCGCGGGATACCGCGCCGGTTTCGACCTTACGCGGCTGGTCTCCCACCGCTTCGCCCTCGAGGATGCTCCCGCCGCTCTGGCCTTGGCCGCCAAGCCGGGAGACCGGACCATGAAGATCATGATCGAGCCGGGGAAGAATGCGGCCCCCTCACCCGGCGGCGAAACTCTGTGCGGGAGCGCGCAGATGGCGCACAATGGACGTATATGACAGGCGAGATGCAGGCTGCGGTGCTGTACGGCAAAGAGGACATCCGGATTGAACGAGTCCCCCTTCCCGCGCCGGGCAGGGGAGAGATTGTCATCCGCGTGCAGGCCGCGCTCACCTGTGGAACCGACCTGAAGGTTTTTCGCCGCGGCTATCACGCAAAGATGATCGCTCCGCCGGCGCTCTTCGGGCATGAAATGGCCGGGGTGGTGCATGAGGCCGGCATTGGAGTGCGCGGCTTCCGCCCCGGCATGCGGGTGGTCGCGCTGAATTCAGCTCCCTGCGGAACCTGCGACTGGTGCATCCGCGGGCAGGAAAACCTCTGCGACGATCTGCTGTTCAACAACGGCGCATACGCGGAGTACATTCGCATTCCCGCGCGGATCGTGGCCAAGAATACGCTCATTGTTCCGCAGAGCCTCCCGCTGGAGCACGCCGCGTTGACCGAGCCCTTGGCCTGCGTGATGCGCGGATTGGAGGAGACGCGCGCCAAGAGCGGGGACACGGTGGTGGTGATCGGCGCCGGCCCCATCGGCCTGATGTTCATGCATGTCGCCCAGCTATCGGGCATGAAGGTGATCGCCGTGGTGAAGCGGGACGAGCAGATTGCCTCGGCGATGACCTTTGGAGCCAGCCACATTGTGCAGATTTCAAGCAGTACGGACGCTGTGGCGGAGGTGCGCGCGCTGACTCCGGACCGGCAGGGCGTGGATGTCGCGATCGAGGCGGTGGCCACCCCGTTGACCTGGCAATGGGCGGTCGACATGGTGCGGCGCGGGGGCACGGTAAATTTCTTTGGCGGCTGCGCCGCCGGAACGAAAGTGGAGATCGACACCAACCGTCTGCATTACAATGACATCACTCTGAAAGCCAGCTTTCACCATACGCCGGCGGCCTGCCGCAAGGCCTTCGACCTGCTGGCCAGCGGCCGGTTCAAGTGCAGCGAGTACATCACCGGGCGCGCTCAGCTTTCGGAGTTGGAGTCGGTCTTCCGCCGCCAGTCCGAACGCGCCGCCGATATCAAAACTGCGATCATCCCTTAATCCTCGCATCGACCGCAAAGATGCCGGGTGCGGTCTGCGCCCGGAGCCGGGCGGTGAACCGGGTCCGCACGCGCGGCGAGGGCGGAGGGATGAGGAAGGCATGACGAGGAAGGCATGACGGCGGAGAACGCCAAGGGTCGAATGGAGCTTGCGGATGCGGCCGGCGCCGCGCTTCTGGCCAAGGGTTGGGCCGCTCTGCCGCCCCAATATGCCATCCCCAGCCAAGTCCCCACACTGGAGCAGGCGCGCCTCTATTGCCGGAGACTGGCCGAGAGCCACTATGAGAATTTCCATGTAGCCACCTGGTTTCTGCCCCGGCGGCTACGCCCCCATTTCTACAGTGTGTATGCCTACTGCCGCATCTCCGACGATCTGGGCGACGAAGTGGGGGACCGGGACCAATCGCTGGCGCTGCTGGATCAGTGGGAACTGGAGCTGGAGGCGTGCTATCGCGGGGAGACCCGCCACCCGGTGTTTGTGGCGCTGGCGGAGACCATCCGCGCCTGCGCGATTCCCCGGCAAACCTTTGCCGACCTGCTGATTGCCTTCCGCCGCGATCAGACCGAGCTGCGCTACGCCACCATGGCCGACCTGCTGGACTATTGCAGGTATTCCGCAAACCCTGTGGGCCGGCTGGTGCTTTCCGTTTGCGGATATCGCGACGAGGAGCTTTTCCGGCTTTCGGATTTCACCTGCACGGCGCTGCAACTGGCAAACTTCTGGCAGGATGTGCGCTCCGATTATGTGCGAGGCAGAATTTATCTGCCGATCGAGGATATGCGGCGCTTTGGCGTAGACGAGGATACCATCGCCCGTGGTGTGGCCACCCCCGCCTTCCGCGAGCTTTT
>JAJYZK010000463.1 GCA_021799945.1 Acidobacteriota bacterium | reverse complement strand
CTCGCCAGGGCGTTTACCGGACGATGGTGAAGCGGGTGGTATGGCCGCCAACGACAGGGGCGGCCATTGAGGACAGCATCAGGATCCGGTGATCGGGCGATAACCGGTGAATGGAGCGGATGATGGACCCGCGCGCTGAACCTTGACGCGAAAAGGGACGCGAGAAGGCCGGCGCGCGCCGGAGGCTAACGGTGGAATCTGCCCTCGAGAACGCCCTTGCCCAGTACATGCCCGTTGACTGCGTCGAGTAGTTGGGGAAGCGTTGCATCGGAGGTCAGGTTCAGTTTTGTATCGAGCGCGTACAGCTCGAAGGTGTAGTGATGATATGGGCCGGCGGCGCCCGCTCCGGGCCCCATGAACCCGTATTTGTGGCCGGTATTCAGAACCTGGATCGCTCCGTCGGGAAGCTGCGGCGTATTGGGAACGCCCTCCGGCAATCCGGTCGCGGTCCCCGGGATATTGAAGATCATCCAGTGCAGGACCTCTTCCGAGGTCCTGCGCAGGGCTGTGTCCGGATCATGCATGACCAGCGCGAAGCTGACCGTGCCCGGTGGAACATGGGACCACTGGAGCGCCGGGGAGACCGGAGTGGATGCGGCGTTCATCGTGTACTTGTCGGGAATGACGCCGCCATCCTGAAACGCGGTGGTCGTGAGCGTAAGGCCCGGGGGGTGCGGCGCGGGGTGCGCGGTTTGCCCATGGGCGGGGGACCCTTGAGCGATCGCAAGGGCCGGCAGCAGTAGAGCGCAGAACAGACGATAGCGCCGTTGTTGGATCAGCCTCATCATAATTGCCTCTCTGGAAGCACTTTCCTGAAATGGGGCGGCCTCTATTTCCCGTGGTAGAAGACACGCCAGATCTTGCCTTTTTGACTATCGGTGATGTAGAGGGAGCCATCCGGCGCCTGGGCGACGCCGTCGGGGCGCGCATCGGCGTCCGCGGGATTCATGAGGGGTTCCTTGCCCGGAAATCCGCTGGCGAAGACCTGAAACTTACCCGCAGGTTTGCCGCCGGCGAATGGCTGGAAGGTGACGTTATAGCCGGCCTGCGGCATGGGAGCGCGGTTCCACGATCCATGAAAGGCGATAAAGGCTCCGCCGCGATAGCGGGCGGGGAACTGAGTTCCGGAATAGAAGGCGACGTCCACCGGAGCCCAGTGCGCGGGGTAGCTGGCGATGGGAAGCGTGTACTGGGCGCAGCGGCCGACCATCTTTCCATCGCCGCCATATTCGGGATTGAGAATCAGTTTCTGCTGAATGTAATCGAAGACGCAGTAGGGCCATCCGAAGTTCGAGCCGAGCACGGCGCGGTACATCGGCTCCGCGGGCCGGGTTGCATTGTCCTGTACGGTAAAGTGCTCGGGCCAAAGCGTATCGAGCTGATCCCGATTGTTCATTACGATGATCACCGCGCCGTCATGCCAGGTGAGAGCGGGGAACTGACGGAGGCCCGTGGCGAAATGCACGCCAGTGTCCTGGGTTTGACCCAATTTGTCTCCCTTGAATTCCCAGACCCCGCCATGCTTTGCCAGGATCGGGCAGGGATCCATTCCGGGAATGCCCTTTCGGCGGTCCTGGGACTGGCACGCATTCGATGGCGCTCCAACATTGACGTAAAAATTCCCATGGTTGTCGAAGGTCAGTCCCTTGTCCCGATGCTCCTGCTCCGTCGGAAAGCCGGAGACCACCACCTCCGGCTCGCCGGAAGGCTTCAGCTCTCCGGGCGTGAGTTTGAAGCGGACGACCGAAAGCGGGCTGGCCACGTAGAGGTAGCCTTCATGGATCGCAATGCCGGTGGCGCTCCGATCCCAAAAGTACTCTTTGACGTCAAAACGGCCGTCGCCCTTGGAATCGTGCAGGGCCACCACCCCGGAGTGCGTCCCGCTCGAGCCTTGCAGGGCGACGTAGAGATCGCCGTTGGCGGTGGCCACCGCATGGCGGGCGGCGCCCAGGTTATCGGCGACCACCTCGGCGCAGAAGCCGGGAGGCAGATGGATGCCGCCATTGTCGGGGTCGCAGGCCGGCGCCGCGAAGGAGGTTGCGATGCCGGCGAGAGAAAACACAAAGATTCCCACAGACGTCCGAAGGAGCGAGTGCTTCTTTGATGAAATCATCAGCTAGATCTCCCAACCAGTTTATGAATGAGCGCCAGAGCCGAGGAATTCGAATGAATTACAATCGTACTCTCGGCTGGATCTTTGGTGAACTGCGTTTCGCTGGAAAAAAACGAATGGACCGGGAGAGATTTCCGATGAAAAGAGTTCTTCTCGCTTCTCTGGCGTTGGCGGCTGCCGGATTCTCGCATCGGGCGGCGATGGCGCAGGCTCCGCAGGCGGCGAAGGATGGAATTTACTCGGCCGGCCAGGCGCAGCAGGGACAGACGCTTTATGGGGTCCAGTGCGCCTCCTGCCATGCTCCCGATCTGGGCGGCGCCGGGCCGATGCCCCCGCTGGCCGGGGACGCGTTTCTGGGAACCTGGAGCAGCCAGACGCTGGACGATCTTTTCGAAAAGATTCGGACCACCATGCCGGCCACCAAGCC
>JAJYZK010000462.1 GCA_021799945.1 Acidobacteriota bacterium | reverse complement strand
TCTGCGTTTGCTATTTTCGCACCACGGCGCGATTTGTTCAATTTTGCACACCCAAAATGCGCTGGATTCGCCCGGAAATGGTGGCTCCCGATGTTGAGGTACGATCATTTCCCACTTTCATGTCGCGCACTCCACCGTTTCACGATGTGAACTGGCCCTGGGCCAAGCCCACGATCCGCGTGCCGTCCGCTGCGCGATAGGAGGCGAAGGCCAGCTCCTCAATGTCATGGTCGGCATCCAGCCCTGAGGTCTCCAAGGCATGCTCCAGAGCCTTGAGTTCGGGCGGGAGGATGCGGTCTTTCAGATCCATCGCGGCCGTGGAATTCTGCATCGCGCGATAATCCACGACGATGAGCTGCTGGATGTCCTTCGGAATAGCCGCGCGCGCATCCTCTCCCAGTTGCGCCGCCCCGGCCGGAAGCGCCAGCGCACAGGCCAGCAGCGCCAGTGCGCCTGAGAATGTCGTTTTCCTAAGATTCTTCAAGGTCGTTGCGTCCCTTCGTCGCCGAGTACGATTCGCGCCTGCCCGCGCGCCCGGAGAGCCGCGAGCCCCAGCCTGCGGACTCCCCGCCCGGCGGCATCTGTTATTTTTTCATAATCCGGGCGGATTCCTCGAAAATGCCCATGCCTCTCCGGGTTCCGAGCGAAGGATCCTCTTTGGCGACCCTTTTTGGCGATCCTTACGCCTTTGGCGGTCCTTGCGCGGCCCGCCGGCCGCGGCGGAGCATCCGGTCTGTCGCTCCGGGAAGAGACCCGGGAGCCATGACAGCCGAGCCCTATCCTTTGACGCTTGTTGCGGAAAGCCGCCCGTCTCCGCCGCCCGTCGGCCAGGCCAGCGGATTTTTGAGCTTGCGCTCCAGAATCTTTTCCTCCGGATCGAACCCTACTAATAGACGCACCCACTCGCTCTCCGGCTCAAAGGCCTCTTCAGGAAGCAATCCGATCAGTTCCCCGTCTGTAACCCGGGCCTCATGCCGCGCCGCCAGACCGCAGACGGCCGCAAAGACCTCCGCCATGGGAGCGCGGCGGAAGTCGGTTACATTCAGAGAGATCTGAGCTCGACCCTGCACCAGAACCCCCATCGCCTTCACTCCGGTCAACCCCCCATTGGCCCCCCTCACTGCTTTAGCAATGGCCCGCGCCGCCGTCACATCGGGCCGGTCCAGATAAAGGTTATAGGCGATCAGAAATCTGCGCGCTCCCACGGCGCTGGCTCCGGCCGTGGGGTGCAGCTCGGGCCCACCCACGTCGGGACGCCGTCCCGCATCGCGCAGGACCGCCTCCCGCAGCCCCTCGAACTGGCCGCGGCGCACATCCTCCAGCTCCGCCCGGTCCGGGCGCGCCGCCGCCGCGCCATAAAAGTAAATGGGAACGCTATGCCGGCTCCAAAGATTCAACCCGGCCTGGCGGGCATACAAGGCGCACTGCTCGAGCGAAACGCCGGAGATCGGAACAAACGGAATTACGTCCGCGGCGCCGATGCGGGGATGCACGCCGCGCTGGGCGGTCAGGTCGATCAACTCGACAGCCTTGCCGGCCGCCCGCACCGCGGCCTCGACCACCTCCTGGGGCGGCCCGGCGATGGTCACCACGGAACGGTTGTGGTCGGTGTCGAGCGACCAGTCCAGAAGACGCACGCCGGGAGCGCGCATGGAATCCACAATGGCCGCCACCACGCCGGGCCGGCAGCCCTCGGAAAAGTTGGGCACACACTCGATGAGCGCATCACTCATGTTCGACTCACGCCGCCGGCGCGCGCCTCCGGTCTTAATGCCACCACGTGTAGCCAACGGAAAACTGCACGCTGGCGTTCACGCCCGGGTTGCTGTCTCCCAGGCTGGCGCTGGAGATGTGCACCGCATTCGCGGCAAAACTGATTGACTGCCGGGGCCGGACAAAGTAATGAAAGCCGATTCCGAACTGCGGGGTAAAGTTGAAAACGCTTGTGCCCTGATGCCCCGGAGCGGGATACGGCCCGACCGGAGGAAATTTGTGATTGGTCCACACCAAGCCGCCGGCGCCCTGCACCCATGGAACGAACCGGCGCTCGGCCGGAAGGTTCCAGCGGAGAATGATCGGCGTGACGCTTACTCCGGAATAAACACCGCCAGTGGGGTAGAGCCCGCTACAGGTGACCGTGTTGGACGGACCTTTGGAGCAGTTTGCCCGCTCGAATCTTGACGTGTACGCCTGCCAGAGCGGCATAACCTCAATCGCATATTCAAACTGCCCGCGCAGCAGCCAGGAAGGCCCCGGAGGAGTGAGAACCTTGCCGGCGTGAACGCCGAGGTTGAAAAACTGATCGAAGCCTTGGGTGACGCCGCCGAAGCCGCCGCCCGCGAAGACGCCGTATTCCAGCGGCCGGCCTTGCATCGGGGGGGCCGGGCCGGCCTGCCGGCTCTCCCCGGCGGAAATCGTTTGCGCGTCCGCGTCCCGGCGCATGGGAAGCAACGAGGCGGCCAGAACCGCCCAGCCTATAAGCGCTTGCAGCGAAAGGCGCCGGAGGCGGGGACATTTGCGAAACCAGACGGCGATTATCCT
>JAJYZK010000461.1 GCA_021799945.1 Acidobacteriota bacterium | reverse complement strand
CGCGACCGGGTTCAGGTCGCTCGCATAAGCCTTAAGCCCCAGTCTTTGCGCTTCCAGCGGCAGCGACCCCCCACCGGCGAATGGATCGTGGAAAGCGGGCAGTTTCAAAGGGTCAAAAAGCTCTTTTGCCCGTGGATGATCGGCATACTCGGCGCATGTATACCGCCAGCTCTGCAAGATTTCATCCCTGGCCCGTTGCAAGACCTCCTCGTTGGCAGTGTTTTCCCACTGGACAAGGTCTTCAATAATCTTGAACAGCTTCTGGCGCTCCTTTTCCTGGGCCTTTTCGGTCGGGAAGAGATCGGGGTGCGCCGATGGGTCGTCAACCATCTGCGCGAATATTACAGCCCGTGCCGCCGCCAGCGGACGTCTCGCCCACCAAAGGTGGAGCGTGCTCGGGTGTCCGTGGCGTATTGACTTCTCCCGCGCACTGGCCTTATTTATTGCGTCCAGGGGCAGGGCTACTTCGATCAATTTTTTCTTGTAGTTCATCGATTCGACAATCTCCAACGCGAGGGGGCAGAATCATTCGGCGTTTATTCCCCTGCGAAAATGTTCCTTCACCATTCGCCAGAGGTCCAACTCGGAAATATTTAACGGGGCGAGGATTTTCGCTGCCCGGCTTACAAGCTTATAGGCTTTTTCCTCCGCCTTTACCACGTCCCGGAAAAAACCGTTCTTTTGCAGCTCCTCCAATGAGTACACGTAACGGAAACGCAGAATTTTCACAAGCTCACTATCAATCCGCGGGCCTTCGACCGTTTTTTTTTCTGCCGGTTCCCTGCTGTTCATAACCGAGCAACTGAGCGACAGCGACCCTATGCACAACCGCCCGTCCCGGACTTCCATCCTCACCGGGTCGCCGGGAGGTGGTTCCATTGCGATGCTCCAGATGAGTCGGGCCGGCACGCAAACTTCCCCACCCCAGTTACCGGTCGCCGGCGCTCCGGTTGAAACCCCGGCAAGCGAGATGACCAAGTCGCCGCCCTCCATGCAGAGGGACGCTTCGCCGGCCTCCTTCTTTGCCGTTCGGATGATTCTCCCGGGGTCCCGGATGAATATCGGATAATTTCCCTCCTTATGAAAGCGTCAAATCGGATGATTATCGGCCACCATCGGATGATTATCGGATGATTCGATTAGCCCGCGGCGCCCTCCTTCATTACATATTTGGCGCCGCGCCCAGACCCTCTCGGAACAAGGACTCCCAGTCCCACAAGCGCCGCCAAATCCCGATGTGCGGTGTCTCTTACAATGCTGAAGGTCTCAATACACCATCCTGTGGTAACGGAACCGGTCTCCAAAACATGGAGAAGTATCCGCTTTTGTCTTTCAGTTAACTGAGATTCAATTGTCGGGGTCACCAGGAGGCGCTTCTCCGGCGCCCTTAGACGCTCTATATTATCGCCGGGCCCCTGGAAGATGAGCTGGAAGTAGCCCATTTCGGCGGCGATAGTCGGCGGGTTGAGGCCGTGATCGAGCATCTGTTCGCGCATTCGGCGGAATCCGCTTCCTCTCTCCTCGATACGGTGAAAATACGAAAGGCATTGAGCCAGGATCGGATTCCTGGAACAGGGCCGATATTTCCCGCTACGCAGATTAGCCATGGTTATGGGCTTTGGGGGAAGACCGGGACTGGACAACACCAGGCGGTCGGCAAACACTTCGAGAAGGATCTTTCGTCCGGAGTCTTCGTATTGGCGATGGGCTACAGCATTAACCAGGGCCTCGCGAACTCCGTCAACGGGATACTCGTCCAGATGCATTCGGTTGAGACCGACGATGCGCATAGGGTGCCTGGTATTGCGATCGATAAAAGCGACGGCTCGCCCGATTACTAACGGCATGGGACCGCGGATGTCTTCGTGGTCTCGCGGATTGCCGTCAGGTTCAGTTCCCCGATATGCATCGGCCAGGATTCTGCAATGGGGGAAAATGGCAGATGGATCCGGGGCTAAAAGCAGGATGCCTGCTGCGGTGGCGTAGTGCTCGCCGGAGGACTGATCTCGCCAAACCAGGCCGCGCAAAGCGGCGCCAATAAGCAGATCCTCTTCTGCAAGTTCATCTCGCCTCCGTTTGTCTGCCGAGGCTATCAGGTCGCGCGCCACGCTCAAGTCGAGATCACGCCAGCGCAGCCGATCCAGTACACGCGACTCGAAGAGTGAAGTAGCTTCGATGGTCTGCTCTGCGATCCTATTCTCGTCGCTGGTCGGAGCAATCCCGAACCTGTCCTGGAGCAGCTTCACCAGCGCAGCGCGGACTTCCTTCTGGAGTTCTATGACATTTCCGAAGCGCTTGTACTTAAAGCCGTCCGCACCAAGTTCTAAAAGCAATGCGTCCGTGCCGGCCTCCCGCTTCGCGAGTCGGTCGCCCCTGATGAATGCGAGAACTGGAAGGCCGGCCTCCTTAGCTCTCCGGTATTCCAGATGCTTTATGGAAAATTCGCCAATCGGCTCGCCGTACTGAACTCCTACGATCAGCAGGTACACGTTGCACTTTAACAGGATATCGAGGCACTCCTGCAGGGCACTGGCCGGAGATGCCG
>JAJYZK010000460.1 GCA_021799945.1 Acidobacteriota bacterium | reverse complement strand
TTCGACGGCAAAACAGCACTCGTCACCGGAACCACAGGGATCGGCCGCGCGATTGCCCTGCGCCTGGCAGAAGGCGGCGCACGCGCCATGGCCTGCGGCGTCGACGCAGCGGCCAACCAGGAACTCACAGCGGAAGCCCGGCGCCGCGGCCTCGCTCTCCGCGCTGTGGCCGCGGATGTGGCCGATCCAACCTCGGTACAGAGCTTCGTCGATCAGGCGGTGCGCGAACTCGGCGGGATCGACATGCTCGTTAACGCCGCCGGCATTCAACCCTTTGGTTCTGTATTGGAGACCGATCCAGCTACCTGGAACCGCTGCATGAACGTAAATGTTGGCGGCATCTATCTGATGGCTCGCAGCGTGATTCCGGAGATGAAGAAGCGGGGAGGCGGCAGCATCGTCAATCTCGCCTCCGTGCAGGGCTACGCCTGCCAAGTCGGTGTCGCGGTATACGCCACGTCCAAGGGAGCGGTCCTGAGCCTGACCCGCGCCCTCGCGCTGGACCACGCCGGCGACCATATCCGGGTGACTTCCATCAGCCCCGGCTCAGTGAGAAGCCCTATGCTGGCCAGCTCTGCCCAGCACTTCTCTCCCGGAGCTTCGCTGGAGGAGAGTTTCGCCCGCTTCGGCGCCGCGCATCCCTTGGGGCGAATTGGAACTCCGGAGGAAGTCGCAGAGCTGGCGGCCTTCCTGCTCTCCGAGAGAGCCTCCTTCTGTACCGGAAGCGACTTCCTGGTGGATGGAGGGCTGCTGGCCGGACTTGGAGTCCAGTAATACGGCTCCCCTCTCCCGTTCGCAAATGCGATCCTTCTAGCATCTTCAGTGTTGATGGGTTCCCGAAGAGGGTTTGCAGCGGCGTTTTCATTGGGGAAAACGCCCATGGACGCAAAGACTCCAAATGAGACCTGCGCTCGTAAATACTCCCACCAATACTTTCTTTTTAGGCATAAAGGGATATATATGGTATTCTTTTATCCGTAAAAGCGATATTTATCGCTGCGATGAATCGGCCTTGGGCGACTGCGGGGGCAAGAAGATCCCAGCCGTGGCCCCGGCCGGACAGGACACTCCCCGAACTCCATGCGAATGACTTGGCATTACGGAATTTGCCGCTACTTTCCGGATCTGTGGCCATGAAGATTCTGGCCGTCGATCTGGGAGGAACGCACGCCACCTGCGCTCTCGTGGAAGGGCGGCGCATCCTTGCGCGGCAAACGCTTGCCCTGCCCGGCTCGCCGTCGCTGGCGGCTACCCTCGAGGCCATCGCGAGTTCGCTGGAAGAGCTTCACGCCGGGAGCCCTGCGCAAGGCATCGGATTTGGCTTCTGCGGGCTGGTGGATTCCCGGCGAACCCGGATCGCTTCCACGAATGGCAAGTACACCGATGCGGTCGATCTGGATCTTGCGGGCTGGGCGCGCGAGCGCTTTGGGCTTCCGCTGCGGCTGGAAAACGATGCGCGGCTGGCTCTGCTCGGCGAGAGCTTCGCCGGCGCTGCGCAGGGTGAGACCGACGTGGTTATGTTCACCCTGGGCACCGGCATCGGCGGCGTGGCCATGATCGGGGGCCGGCTGCTGCGCGGAAAACACGATCAGGCCGGAGTGCTCGGGGGCCACGTCCCCGTGAACTTTGCGGGCCGCCGCTGCACCTGCGGCGCAATCGGATGCGCCGAGACGGAGGCCTCTGGATGGTCGCTGCCGCTTGTGACGCGCGCCTGGCCGGGCTTTGCCTCCAGTGCGCTCGCCGCCCGCAACATCGATTTTCAAAACTTGTTCGCCTGCGCCACTGCGGGAGATGCTGTCTCACGCGAGATCGTCGACCACTGTCTTCGTGTCTGGGGAGCGGCAGCCGTCGCCGCAGTCCACTCGTTTGACCCCGAACTGCTGGTCTACGGTGGCGGCGTCATGCAAAGAGCCGATCTCATCCTGCCCTTCCTTCAGGACTACCTGAACGCACATGCCTGGACGCCCTGGGGCAAGGTTCGGGTTCGCGCCGCGCAACTCGGCAATGACGCCGCGCTCTTGGGCGCGGTTCCCCTCTTCGATCAGGAGCTTCCCCTTGTACGATAGATTTCCCTGTGTTCCCGCAGGCTCCAGCGACGAATGCCTCCAAGGCTGGCCGGAGATTGGCCAGACGATTCGAGGCCAGACTCGTCCCGGCCATCTCACCGTCGTCGAGTGTTATCCCGGAGTGTTTCTGGAGGAAGTACGCCGCGAACTGGCCGCCGCTCTGCCGGATGCGGCCTTCATCCACACCCCGGACCTCTTTCGTCCCGCCGATGAGATTGACCGAATGCTGGAGCCACTGCTCGGCGACGACCCCGTCTTTGGCCGAATGAACTCGATCGAGATGGAGGACTTCTTCGATCCCTCCAAACGAGCCGATGCGCGCCGCCGATGCTCCAATGCGAGCGCCCCTACCGTGATTTTCGGCCCCGGAGCCTCCCTGGTCGCTCCGCATGCGGACTTCCTCGTCTACGCGGACATGGCTCGCTGGGAGATCCAGATGCGCCAGCGCCGCAATGAGATCGCGAACCTGGGGGCGGAGAACTT
>JAJYZK010000042.1 GCA_021799945.1 Acidobacteriota bacterium | reverse complement strand
CTTCATCGGGCCTTCTTTGGTCTTCGGGTACTGCTGGCGGCCGCGTCGCTGCTGCGGACCGGGTCTTTGCGGACGGGGGGCCTCGCCTGGAGGAGGCATGAGCCCTCCGGCGCCGCCCGCGCCCGGGCGTGGTCCGAATCCAGGACGGGCGCCGAAGCCGGGCCGGGCCGGGCCAAAGCCCGGACGGCCGGGGGCCCCGGGCGGTCCGCCAGGCTGGCTCCGGGTGGGATGCATGGGCCGGCGCGCTCCGGGCGCGCCGTCGGGTTGCGGCCTGGGGGCCATTCCCGGCGCGGCGGAGGGACGGCCGCGATCGAAGATCGGCCGCCCTCGCTGAATGCCGGGTCCCGGGGCCTGAGGCGACGCGGCCGCCGGGCGAATGGGCTGCGGCTCCGCCGGGGGCGCCGTATACACCGGCCGCGGCCCGGTATGCGGCAGTATCACCCGTCGCGGCGCGGCGGCGCGCGCCTCCGGCGCCGGAGGATCGACGGCCGGCGGCTCGCTCACGGGGATCCCAGGAGCCGGAGACGCCGCTGCCGGGGCTGCCGCGTGGATGACCGGGGGAGCCGGCGGATGAGCTTCCAATTCGATCGGCGTCGGCACGCTCGGCGGAGCGGGCGCTCCGGCCTGGCTGGCCGGAGCGGACGGACGCGGCTCTGCGGGCGTAGCGGCGGCGATCGGAGGCTTGGCCACCACCGGCCCCACCGGAGGCCGGCTGGCGATCGCCGGCGCAGCGGGCGGAGCCGCAGCCACAATCCGCGGTTCCTGCCGAGGCTGGGGTACGATCTTTCGCGGCGCTGGAGGGGGAGGAATCGGCGGCCGGCCGGCAGCAGGCGTCACCGATGGAGCCGTCTGCACGGGCGGAGTTGGGCGTGCCGGGATCGGAGCCGCCGCCAGCCCCGAAGCCTGCGGCGCGGGAGGCGCGGGTTGAACCGGAGCCGGGGGCTGCGGGCGGGAAGCCGCAGGCGGAGCCGCCGCCCCCGCAACAGGACCGGAGGAGACGGTTTTTGCCGCCACCATTTGCGGGGCCGTAGGGGCGCTCCTGCCCGGCGCCTCCACCACTGCCCCCTCTCTACTCCGCTGGATTGCCTTTAGCACGTCGCCGGGCTTGGATACCTGGGACCAGTCGATCCTTTGCTTCGGCTCTGCCTCCGGCTTCGCCGGGCCCCCAGCGTTCCTGCCAACCCGCTGAAAATATTGGCGCACTCGCTCGGCCTCGTCCGCCTCGAGGGAGCTGGAGTGTGTCTTTTTCTCCGTAACGGCGACTTCCGCAAGTGCGTCCAGGATCGCCCGGCTCTTCACTTCCAGCTCGCGCGCTAAATCGTTAATTCGAACTTTGCTCATCCGTCCCTTTTTGCCGCGCCCTTCCCACCGTCCCTCAGACTCTCATGGCAACCTCACGGCCGTGGGATGCACCGCCGCTACCATTATCCCCCGAAAACGAGGAATGTGCGCCCGCGGAAATCCCCGCCATTGCAACGCTACGACTCGCCTTCCCCGACCTGACCCTGCCCCTCGCCCGGCTCCGCCGGCGGCTCCACGCGAGCCACGGCAGTCTCCGCCGCAGTCGCGCCGGAGACTGCCTCTTCCCCGGAGGTTTCCTCCCGGCTGTCGCCGGTCCGCTCAGGCTCGAGCGGGAGATCCTCGGCATCTTGCTTCGAGCCGTCCTCCCCGGAGAGGGCTTTCGCAGCCACGCTCTCCGCCTCCGGACCGGCCCCGGGCGCCGGCGCGCGCTCTTCTCCAGGCTCATATTCGCCAAAATAATGGCGGACCGCCACGCTGATCTTCTCCAGAGTCTTTTCCCCGATTCCGGGAATTTCCTCCAATTGCTCCGGGGTCATGTCCGCCAGAGCCTCCACCGTCGTGATGCCGGCCACCACCAGCTTCTGAATGATCTGCTCCCCGAGTTCGGTCACCTGCTCAATGGGCGTGGAGGGCCCGCCGCTCATCGCCTGCATCTGCTGTTCCACTTCCTGGCGCTTTTCTTCCTCGCTCTTGATGTCGATCTTCCAGCCCAGGAGCTTGGCCGCCAGCCGGACATTCTGCCCCTTCTTGCCGATGGCCAGGGAGAGCTGCGAGTCGTCCACGATGACTTCGATTTGCTTCCCGCCGAGGTCGGTAATGCTGACCCGGCTCACTTTGGCCGGCTGCAGGGCCTTTTCGGCAAAGGCCGTAATCTCCTCGTTGTACTCGATGATGTCGATCTTCTCTCCGCGCAGCTCGCGAATGATCGACTGCACCCGCATGCCTTTCATTCCCACGCATGCCCCGACAGGATCCACGTCCTTGTCCCGGGAGACCACTGCGATCTTGGTGCGCTCCCCGGCCTCGCGGGCGATCGCCCGAATCACGACGGTGTTGTCGTAGATCTCCGGCACTTCGCTCTGGAACAGGCTCTGCACCAGCTCCGGCGCGGCGCGGGAGACGATCACCTGGGGCCCTTTCGCCGCGCGGTCCACTCGCTGCAGCACCACCCGCACCCTCTCCCCCACCGTAAACTGCTCCAGCCGCGATTGCTCGCGTTTGGGCATCCGGGCCTCGGCCTTGCCCAGGTCGAAGATCACGTCTTGCATCTCGACCCGCTTCACGGTCGCAGTCAGCACTTCGTTCAGCCGGTGCGCATACTCCTTGTAGATCGTGTCCCGCTCCGCCTCGCGCACCTTCTGGAAGATCAACTGCTTGGCCATCTGCGCCGCGATGCGCCCCAGCACATCCGTCGGCTTGTAATAGCGAATCTCGCCGCCCACTTCCACATCGGGCGCCAGCGCCCGCGCCTCTTCAAGCGCGATCTGATTCAGCGGATCCTCCAACGGCTCCTCGCCCCCGACCACGCTCTTGTACACATAGGCCCGGATCTCGCCCGAGTCCCTGTCCAGCTCAGCGCGCATGTTTTCCTGCGTCTTGTAATACTTGCGGGTCGCCAATGCGATGGCGTCCTCCACCGCGGCAACTACGATCTCCGGATCGATCCCTTTATCCCGGCTCAACGCTTCGATCGTCTGATACAGCGCACTCGCCATGACTTCTCTCTTCTTCCGATTCCGGGCAAGCCGGATCGGTAGTTGCTGGTTTTCCTAAAACTGCGGATCGAGATTCGCCTTCTCGATATTTTCCAGCGCGATCTCCAGGTCGGCCGGGGGCGAACTGCGCCCGCGGCCGCGATCGTTCGCCGCCACGCTCAAGACAATGCCGCCGGCCGTCACTTCCGTCAATCTTCCCCGCCAATGCCGGTTGCCGGCAATGGGCGCGAAGGTGCGGACTTTCACCAAGCTGCCCGCAAAACGCTCAAAATCCGCGCGGCTCCGGAGTCTGCGATCCAATCCCGGCGAGGAGACCTCCAGCGTATACGAGTCGCCGCTCACCAGTTCTTCCACATCCAGCAGCACGCTGAAATCGCGGCTGAAGCATTCGCAGTCGTCGTGCGTCACCCAGGAATGCTGCTCCGGCGAAAGACCGTCCCGCAGCATGGGATCGTGCGACGCGGACCCGCCTGCGCCGTGCGAGCCGCCGGCCCTCCCCTCCGCGCCGGGCGCCTCCGCCCGGGCTCGCTCTTCCGCAGCCTGGCCGGCAAGGAAGGCGCGCCGCTCGGCCGTTTTCTCGATCAAGACGCGGAGCAGCCGATTCCTGCCCCCGCCCAGAGATTCGATCTCCACCACGTCCAGCCCGAAGGACCCCGCCACCCGATCCGCAGCCCGCCGGATTCGCTCGAAATCGAATGCCATACACGCCGACTCGTCCTGCGGCCGCGCCGCGGCTCCGCGGAGAGCCGCTCGCCGTTTGAGGCGCCGCGCCCGTTCCCCGCAAAAAATCAACCAAAAGAAAAGTGGGCTTTCGCCCACTCGTATCTCCGTGTTTCCCCGCCGGCGCGCCTGCCGCAGGGTAAAGGGATCAAAGCGTATGCTGGTTCAGTTTACTTGGCGACCCGCAAAACTTCAACTCCGACCCTATCTCCAATCCTATCTATGCGCGGCAAGCGGCGAAAAACGCCGCGCTGCGCTCCGCGCCGCTGGGCCGCAGAGCGGACCGCTCCGGCTGCGGCGCGCAGCGCGGGAAATACCGGCTCTCATCGTGTATCTTTGCTCAACTACAATCAATTTTTGAAGGTGCGAAACGGCGTCGAATGGCCGGCAAATTCTCCGTATGATTCAAAGCCCCGTACCCGAAGCGCTCACGTTTGACGACGTTCTCCTCGTTCCCGCATACAGCGAGGTGGCGCCCGCTCAGGTCAGCACGCAGACCCGACTTACGCGGACCATCCCGCTCAACACCCCGTTGCTCTCCGCCGCCATGGACACGGTCACCGAATCCAAGCTGGCGATCGCCATGGCCCAGCAGGGCGGTCTCGGCGTCATCCATCGCAATCTCACCATCGAACAGCAGGCCGGCGAAGTGGACAAGGTCAAACGCTCGGAGAGCGGCATGATCGTCGATCCGGTCACCATCGAGCCGCAGCAACCCATCTCCGACGCCCTGGAGGTGATGCGGCGCTATAAAATCTCCGGCGTCCCCGTCACCCGCGGGAAAAAGCTGGTTGGCATCCTGACGAACCGCGATCTGCGCTTCGAGACCCGCACGGACATTCCCATCGGAGAGGTGATGACCCGGAAGAACCTCATCACCGTCCCCGTGGGCACCACGCTGGAGGAGGCAGAGCAGATCCTGCACACGCACCGCGTGGAGAAACTGCTGGTTGTCAACGGCGACTATGAACTGAAAGGCCTGATCACGGTAAAAGACATCCAGAAGAAGCTGAAATACCCCAACGCGGCCAAGGATCTCCAGGGCCGCCTGCTGGTGGGCGCGGCCATCGGCGCGACGGGGGATTATCTGGAGCGCGCCATGGAGTTGGTCCGTCTCCGCGTCGACGTGCTCTCCATCGACTCGGCCCATGGACACTCCTCTCGCGTCCTCGAAGCCGTCCGGCAGGTGCGGAGCCGCTTTCCGCAGGTCGCCCTCATGGCCGGCAACGTCGCCACCTACGACGGAGCCCGGGCCCTGATCGACGCCGGAGCCGACACCATCAAGGTCGGCATCGGACCGGGCTCCATCTGCACCACGCGCATGGTTACCGGGGCCGGCATGCCGCAGATTACGGCGATCGCCGAATGCTATCGCGCCGCGAAGGAACACAACGTTCCGGTAATTGCCGACGGCGGCATCAAGTACTCCGGCGACGTCACCAAGGCGATCGCCGCCGGAGCCAGCGCTGTGATGATCGGCTCGCTCTTCGCCGGAGTGGACGAAAGCCCGGGAGAGATGATTCTGTATCAGGGAAGAAGCTTCAAGACCTACCGCGGCATGGGCTCGCTCTCCGCCATGGCGCAGGGCTCCGGGGAACGGTATTTCCAGGGGAAAGCGGATATCGAGGAGGCGCCTGACTCGCAGGGGGTGGTGGCGCGGGAGCGCAATGGCGAGAACCGGCTGGCCAAGTTCGTCCCGGAAGGGATCGAGGGCCGCGTGCCGCATCGGGGACCGCTGGAGGCGATGGTCTACCAGCTCGTGGGCGGCTTGCGCTCGGGGATGGGCTACCTTGGATGCAACACCATCCAGGAGCTCCAGGAAAAATCGCGCTTTATGCGCATCTCCAGCGCCGGTCTCCGGGAAAGCCACGTGCACGACGTGATCATCACCCGCGAGGCCCCGAACTATCACGTAGAGTAACGTCGCCTGGAGTAAAGTCCGGTGGGTCGAAGCCACCGGAGCAACTTCCGCCGGCTTACGCGGGCGAGGCGCCGCCCTCCGGAGGAGCCTCGGACATGGCCTTGTCCATTTCTTCCCGGCGCTTGGCCCGCGCCTCCGCACGCTTCTGGCGCTTCTCATCGAGCTGCTTTTCCGAGCCCAGCAACTCGATAAACGCCTTCTCCGCTCCGTCGCCCGGCTGGAAGCCGGTGCGCACGATCCGCAGATAGCCGCCCTGGCGGTCGCCATAGCGCGGGGCGACCGTCTCGAACAGACGGGAAACGGCCTCCCTGGTCTGCAGATAGGACAAGGCCTGCCGCCGCGAATGGAGGTCGCCCTTCTTGCCCAGGGTAATCAGCTTCTCCACATGAGGGCGAGCGGCCTTGGCCTTGGCGATGGTCGTTTCCACCCTGTCCTCGAGAAGAATGGATGTCACCAGATTGCGCAGCAGAGCGCGGCGATGACTGGTATTGCGTCCGAGTTTGTAACCTGCGTTGCGATGGCGCATGGCGATTCTCTTTCCTTCAAATCCCGTCCTTGCCAAACCAGTCTGGGCCAAACCAGTCCGGGCCGAACCGGTCCAACCTTCCCGCGCATGGCGCAACCGCTGCGGCCTGCGCGGGAGAGCGGCCCGGCGGCTTAGAAGTTCTCCGGCTCGGATTGCAACGGCGCATCCAGGCCTTCCAGATCGTCTTCGTCGTCCTCGTCGTCGAAACGGCCGTAGCTTGCAGCCAGGGTCGCGGCCGGCAGCACGCTGGTCGGCCCGGGCACCGCATTTCCGTGCTCGTCGATCTTCATCCCCAGCGACAGGCCCATCTGGGCCAGAATTTCTTTGATCTCGTTCAACGACTTGCGGCCGAAGTTCTTGGTCTTCAGCATCTCCGGCTCGGTCTTCTGCACCAGCTCGCCGATGGTCTGAATGTTGGCGTTTTTCAGGCAGTTGTAGCTGCGCACGCTCAACTCCAACTCCTCTACCGAGCGGTTGAGATTTTCATTGCGCAACTGCATGCGTCCTTCATCGGTGGCGTTTTCCGCTTCGATTTCTTCCTCGAAGTTGATGAAGATGCTCATGTGATCCTTCAGCAGTTTGGCGGCCAGCCCGATGGCGTCCGCCGGCAGCACCGAGCCGTTGGTCCACACTTCCAGCGTCAGCTTGTCGTAGTCGGTAATCTGGCCAAGGCGGGCCGCATCGACGGCATAGCTTACCTTGCGCACGGGCGAGTGAACGGAGTCGACGGGAATGAAGCCGAGGCCGAGGTCGCCATCGAAGTTCTTATCGGCGGAGACATAGCCGCGGCCGGTTTTCAGGCGCATCTCCATTTCCAGCTTGCCGCCCTCGCTCACCGTGGCGATATACACTTCCTTATCCAGAACCTCCACGTCTCCATCGGCATCGATCATGCCGGAGGTGACAATGCCCGGCTGATCGGCGCGAATATACAGCGCCTTGGGACCTTCGCCGTTGAGCTTGAAGGGAATCTGCTTGAGATTCAGGATGATGTCGGTGGCGTCCTCCACCACTCCGGTGAGGGATTGAAACTCGTGCAGGACGCCTTCAATCTTCACCGCGGTGACAGCGGCGCCTTCAATCGAGGACAGCAGCGTGCGGCGGAGCGCATTCCCAATGGTGGTGCCGAAGCCCCGTTCGAAGGGCTGCGCGCTGAACTTTCCATACTTCTCGGTAAGCGTTTCCGTTTCCACGGCAAGACGCTTCGGCTTCTGAAACCCTCTCCACAGCATGGCTCGATTTCCTCTCCTGCGCGGCGAGCGTCGCGATGCATTTTGCAACGGCCGCGCTCTCTTCTCCTGACGTTGAATTCGGCGGCGCTTTTGGGCCGCCGAATTTGGGCGGCGGCCCCAGTCGCCTACTTGCTGTACAGCTCGACGATCAACTGCTCGTTGACCGGGACGTTGATGTCTTCGCGTTTGGGCAGCGCCAGCACTTTGCCGACGAGATTGGCGCGGTCCACCTCCAACCAGCGCAGAGGCGGCTGGTGGCCGGCGAATTCCCCTGCGCCCTGAACAATTCCCATCTCCGCGCTGCCGGCGCGGATTTTGATCTGGTCTCCAACGCCCACCTGATAGGAGGGGATATTCACTTTCCGGCCATTCACCTCCACATGCCCGTGGCGGACGATCTGCCGGGCCTGGCGACGGGAGATGGCGAATCCGATGCGGAAGGTCACGTTATCCAGGCGGCGCTCCAACTGCTGCAGGAGGAGTTCGCCGGTCACTCCCGGAGCCCGGGAGGCCTTCTCGTAGTATGCCCGGAACTGGCTCTCCAGCGTGAAATACATCCGCTTGGCCTTCTGCTTCTCGCGCAGCTGGAGACCGTAGCCCACGATTTTGGCCTTGCGGTCCCGGCCGTGCTGGCCGGGCGCGAAGTTCCGCTTCTCGATCGGGCATTTGTCGGTGAAGCACTTCGGCCCTTTGAGGAACAGCTTAGAGCCTTCACGTCGGCAAAGACGGCAGACGGGTCCTGTATAACGCGCCACTTTCTTCTCTCCTTATAAATCGGAGGTCGACCGGTTTACAGGCGCCGCCAGATGCGGCCGCCCTTCCTCCCGGTCCTCCATCCCTGTGCACCAAAGACCGCAATCCCAGAGACCGCAATCCACGCCGGCGCCCGCCGGCGCGGACCCTAAACGCGACGCCGCTTCGGCGGGCGGCAGCCGTTGTGCGGAATCGGCGTAACATCCCGGATCGAGCGCACTTCGAGCCCGGCGGCAGCAAGCGCGCGCACCGCCGACTCCCGCCCCGATCCCGGACCGCTCACCCGCACGTCCACCGACCGCAGACCGTGATCCCGCGCCTGATTGGCGGCGTTCACCGCCGCCTGCTGCGCGGCGAAGGGCGTTCCCTTGCGCGATCCGCGAAATCCCAGCGAGCCAGAACTTTTCCAGGACAGCGTGTTCCCCTGGCCGTCGGTAATGGTCACGATGGTGTTGTTGAAAGACGCCTGCACATAGACCAGGCCGAAGGGAACGTTCTTCCGCTCGCGCTTCTTGAATTTCTTGTTTTTGGCGGACTTTCCAGCCGCCGCCTGCTGCTGTTTCGCCATTTAGGTCTTCGCCGTCGCTTTCTTCTTGCCTGCAATGGTGCCCTTGCGCGGCCCCTTGCGGGTGCGCGCATTCGTGTGCGTGCGCTGCCCGCGAACGGGCAGGTTTCTGCGGTGACGAAGGCCCCGGTAGGACTGGATGTCGATCAACCGCTTGATGTGCATGGAGACGTCTTTCCGCAGGTCGCCTTCCACATCGCCTTGATTCTCGATCACCTGGCGGATCCGGTTCACCTCATCTTCGCCCAGATCCTGAACCTTCTTGAAAAGATCCACATTCGCCGCCGCCAATATGCTCCGCGCGCGCGGCTGCCCTATGCCGAAAATGTACGTCAGCGCGATCCGCGCCTGCTTCTGTCGCGGCAGATCGACGCCTGCAATCCGTGCCATGCCTGATCCTTTCCAACCCTTACAACAGTTCCACTTCCGGTCCGCGCCCGCGGCTCCCGCCCTTCACGCCGATCCCGCGGTCGCCGACGGAAAATGCGAATCACACTCCGCCGCGCGCTGTCATCCCTGCCGCTGCTTGTGCTTGGCGTTCTCGCAGATGACCCGCACGACTCCGCGGCGGTGGATCACCTTGCATTTGTCGCAAATCTTTTTTACCGACGCCCGAACCTTCATCGCCCGCCGCTCCTATCCTTCAAGATCCACGTCCACGCCCCAGACCGAACGCCGCCGGCCGGGAGTCTACTTGTACCGGTAAACGATGCGTCCGCGGGTAAGATCGTACGGGCTCAACTCCACCGCCACCCGATCGCCGGGAAGAATGCGGATGAAGTTCTTGCGCATGCGCCCGGAGACGTGAGCCAGCACCTGGTGCTTGTTCTCCAGCTCCACCTTGAACATCGCATTGGGCAACGTCTCAACCACCGTCGCCATAACCTCAATCGCATCTTCCTTCGACAATCCCTATCCCGTTTCCGCGTGCGCGCCGCCGCCCGCTTCCCGAAACCATCCCTATTGCGTCAAGATTGCGACGCCCTCGTCGGTCACCGCGACCGTATGCTCGAAATGAGCGCTCAGGCTCCCATCCTGGGTCACCGCCGTCCAGCCATCATGCAAGACCTGAACCTCCGGCTTGCCGGCATTGACCATCGGCTCGATCGCCAGCACCATCCCGATTCGAAGTTTGGCCCCGGCTCCGCGCTGTCCGTAATTGGGAACCTGCGGCTCCTCGTGCATGCGGGTGCCGATCCCATGCCCCACAAAGTCCCGCACCACGCTGAATCCATCCGCTTCGACCACTTCCTGCACCGCCGCCCCGATGTCGCCCAGCGTGGCTCCGGCCCGCACCACCGCAATCGCGCGCTCCAGCGAGGCCCGGGTTACGTCCATCAATCTCTGCGCTCCAGGGGCGACCGTATCGCCCACCGCCACGGTGACGGCGGAATCCCCATAATAGCCATCCATCACCACCCCGCAGTCGATGGAGACCAGGTCTCCGGAACGAAGAACCCGCTCCGCGGAGGGAATTCCATGCACCACTTCCTCATTGATTGAGGTGCACAGGACGCAGGGATAGCCGCGATATCCCTTGAAGGCCGGCGCCGCTCCCAGCTCCGCGATCTTTCTCTCCGCCGCGCGCTCCAGGTCCAGGGTGGTCGCGCCGGGTTTCACCGCGGCCTGCACGTGCTCGAGAACCTGCCGCACCACGGCGCCACTCCGGCGCATCTTCTCGATCTCCCGCGGCGTCCTGATCATGATGGCCATCGGCCGAATTTTTCCCTTTTCCTCGCGCCGGCTTCCACGCGCGGCTTAAGAATTCCGCTGCCGCCGCAGCTCTTCTACCGCATGCAGGATCTCCGCGCTTACGCCGCTCACGGATCGGTCGCCGTTCACTTCCACCAACCGTCCCGACTGACGATAGTGCTCCAGAACCGGCGCCGTAAGGATTTCATAGGTCCTCATCCGCTCGTGGAAGACCTCCTCGGCATCGTCTGCGCGCTGCGCCAGCAGCGCGCCATCCACATCGCACACCGTATCGGCCTTTGGCGGCTGGAGGTAAACGTTGTAAGTGCGCTGGCAGGTTGGACAGATGCGCCGGCCCGTAACGCGGCGCAGCAATTGATTATAGCCCACCGCCAGACTCACCGCAATCACCGGCAGGGCGCCCCCGGGCGCGCCTTGGCCCGCCAGCAACTCGTCGAGCCAGCGAGCCTGGCCCAGGGTTCGCGGATATCCGTCCAGAATATAGCCCCGCGCCACGTCCGGGGCCGCCAGCCGTTCGGCGACCATACGGTTCACCAGATCGTCGGGAACCAGCTTCCCCTCGTCCATCACCTGCTTGGCCTGCCGGCCCAGATCCGTGCCGCGAGCCCGGTTGTCGCGAAGGATGCCCCCGGTCCAGATCTGCGGCATCCGCCAGACCGCCATGATTTTTTTTGCTTGCGTTCCCTTCCCCGCTCCGGGGGCTCCCATCAGCAGCAGCGGTCCGGGCATCGCGGAGCCGGCTGGAACTCCGGCGGCGGCCTGCTCTTCGGGCCTCTCCGCGGCCGCCAGGAACTTCCCTCTGTCTACCACGACCGCCTTCCCCGCACCCTGCCGCTGCGATTGGAAAATCCGTCATAGTGCCGCATGATGAGCTGCGACTCGACCTGATTCACGGTGTCCATCGCCACCCCCACCACAATCAACAGCGAGGTCCCGCCGAACCAGAAATTGACGTTCAGACCGTGCGTCACCCAGGTGGGCAGCCGCTCGAAGAATCCGCCCACCAGCCACAGATCGTTCAGGTGGATTCCGCTGATCAGAAGTTGGGGAATGATGGAAATGATAATCAGATATACGGCCCCCACCAGGGTGATGCGGGTGAGGATGTCGTTGACAAAGTCCGAGGTCCGGCGTCCCGGCCGGATGCCGGGAATGAATCCTCCGTACTTCCGCATATTGTCGGCGATGTCGTCGGGCCGGAAGACGATCGAGATGTAGAAGTAGGCGAAAAAAACGATCCCCGCCATGTACAGAAGCTCGTACCACGGCTCTCCCGGCCGAAGCGCATCGAAGACCCGGGTGAAAAAGGAGCTGTTGCGCACAAAGTTGGAGCTGGCGAAGAGCAGCGGCGCGGAGAGGATCGAGCTGGCGAAGATCACCGGCATTACGCCGCCGGAGTTCACCTTCAACGGCAGGTGCGTCGATTGGCCGCCCATCAGCCGCCGGCCCACGATTCGTTTCGCGTACTGCACCGGGATGCGGCGCTCGCTTCGCTCCACAAAGACGATGAAGGTCACCACCGCGATCATCGCCACCACCAGAATCACCAGGGCCGGAACGGTGAAGGCTCCCCAGGCCTGGGTCTGCGCCTTGTCGATGAGATCCTGGATTCCGCGCGGGATTCCCACCACGATGCCGGCAAAGATCAGCAGGCTCATTCCGTTTCCGATGCCGCGATCGGTGATCTGTTCGCCCAGCCACATGATGAAGGCCGTCCCGGTGGTCAGCGTCACCATGGTCATCAGGACGAACCCGACGCCCGGATTGAGCACATAGGACACGCCCCCCGAACCGTGCGACAGCGTCAGCGCGATGGCCAGCGATTGCACCGCCCCCAGCACCACCGTCACATATCGGGTCCACTGCGTGATCTTGCGGCGCCCCAGCTCACCCTCCTTTTGCAGCTTTGCCAGCGGTTCGTAGACCACGGTCAGGAGCTGGAAAATGATGGAGGCCGTGATGTAGGGCATGATGCCCAGGGCGAAAATCGTCAGCCGGCGCAGATTTCCCCCGCTGAACAGGTCCACCAGTCCCAGCGCGCTGCCCGCCTGCTGGTCGAAGAACTGCGCCAGAAGCTGCAGATTCACCCCCGGAGTGGGAATCTGGGAGCCCATCCGGTAGACCGCGAGAATGCCCAGCGTGAAGAGCACCCGCTTGCGCAGGTCCGGAATGCGGAAGATGTTGGCCAGCTTCTCAAACATATGGAAACTCACTCTTCCTCCGGCCGGAGGCCGCCGGAAGATGCTT
>JAJYZK010000459.1 GCA_021799945.1 Acidobacteriota bacterium | reverse complement strand
GTACCACCGCCAGATCGGGGTCTTCGTAAACGACCGTCAGGGGAATGGCTTCGGGCTCCGCACGCAGCGGAGGCGGCTGCGGATCGCCCAGAATCGCAATCGATTCCCCGCCCCGGAGCTTCCGCGAGGGCTTGGGCGCCGTCCCATCCACCAGCACCTGCTCCCGCTCCAGCAGAAACTGCACCCGCGACCGGCTCACTCCCTCCAGGTGCGCGGCAAGAAAAAGATCGAGGCGCCGGCCCTTCCACGCCACAGGGGCCAGCAGAATGCGCGGAGGCTCAACCGGCATGTCCGGCCTGCCCGTCCCGGGCCCGCGTCAGCCAGAACGCCGCGCCCGCGAGGACCATGACGATGTCGATCGTCTGCCCAATCGAGAGTGCGCCGGCGAATAGCGCGGGGCCGGCGTCGGCGCGCAGGGGGGTCAGCAAACCGTCGAGGAGTCCGATTAAAAAGAGCCCCGCGCCGAACACCTCACCCTCCCGACGGAAGGCGCGCAGCCGCAGGAGCAGCGCAAGAAAAATGAGAAACTCCGCAGCGCTCGCATATGCCTGGACGGGATGGAGAGGAATTCCCCGGGGAACTCCCGGCGGCAGCAGGGGGCTGGTAAACGTCAATCCCCACGGCAGCGTGGTCGGGAGACCGGAGTCGCATCCTGCTTCCAGGCAGGCGACCGATGCGGCGGAGGCGACCAGGGCCAGCGAGGGAGCAATGGCGTCGGCAGCGCGAAGGAGCGGCAGCCGGGCCCGCCGCGCTCCGGCGAGGAATACGGCCAGGAAAGCCAGCGCAGCGGCGGCGGTGGACGGCAGGCTGCTGCCGGCGCCGGGCGCTCGCGCCAGGCTCCACAAGGCGGCCGGCATACCGAGATTGCCCCATGCCAGCATCGCATCCAGCACCCGTTGGGCGAGGATCGCCGCCGCCGTTCCGACCAGACACAACCGCAGAACCCGATCCTCGGGCAGCCTCAGACGCCGGGCGCCGTCCGCGGCAAAGGCCAGCGCAGCGAGGATGCCACAGGCCAGCACAGCTCCATACGTGGTGAACGAGAGACGGCCGATCTCAAAAAGGCGAGGATGCACAACCATGCCTAAGGGCCGATGAAGTGGGGGCGCCGCCCGATGACAGGACGAAACCGACCCGCGGGGCCGTGTAGAAATGCGCCGGTGAACCCGTCCTAAGACGGTGGGACTCTCCGCGGCTCTTTAGGCATTCCGGACTGGCGGACACTGCGCACCGAGCCGATTGTTCGAGTCGAGTCCCGGTTCAATGAATGTTGGTTCAACCGGCGTTAACTTCCGCACCTGCTTTGCAGGCCGGTCTCTACGTGGATGCTACCGGTAGACCCGCGGCTTGGCAAGTGATGCTCGGACCTTGCCCCGGAGAAACGTATTCCATACAGCGCTCTGAGACGATATGGAAGGAGCAGCGAAACTGGAGCGTGTTCCAAGGAAGATTTACACGTACGTGTTCAAGCAGGAAACGGCGCGGTCCCTGGGCATCGGCGAGCAGACGCTGTGGATCTGGATCAAGGCGCACAAGATCACGGCGCACACGCCTGAAAGACCGCTGCGGCGGGACACGGGAGAGAGTTACGAAGCATTTTTGACCGGACCGCTGCGGGGGCGTGGAGGATCAACCGAGCAGACGGCGGTCGTCGAGAACCGTATCCAGAAATCCGGAAAGATTCCTGGCTCGCGTGCGCAGCGATGCCTGACTATCGCTCGCCGCTCCCAGGCGGCGGCAGCGATCCTCCAGCCGGGCGCACTCATCGGCGATGTTGAGGGCGGCCAGCACGGCGACGCGGAGCGAATCCACCGTATTGCTCTGCGCGGAGACGGCCCGCATCTTGCCGTCCACGATCTCCGCCAGCCTCTGCACATAGGCTGGATCCTCACCGCGCAGGCGATACGTTTGATCGTAAATTTCCACCGTGACCCCGGAGGCGACCTCCCGCTGCTGCTCTTCAGTTTCCGGCATCTTTCACCAACCTTGTCCGTGAACTTCTACGCGCTCACTTCTTCCAGTTGTTTCAGAAGGCGTTCGATGCGCTGCCGCACCGCGTCCCGTTCCGCCCGAAGCTGCGCAAGATCCTCCTCGACCCGGGCCAATCGGGCCGCCTGCTCCTCCATGCGCTCGGCGTGCTGCGCGGCCTGCCGCTCGGCGGAGGAACGCAGCTCTCGCTCAATTTTCAGCAGTTCCACGGTGCGGACGATGCGCTCCTCCAGCGCCTGAAAGTCGTCAGTCTCGGGTGCGGCTACATGGGGATGGTCATTCACCAAAGTTGACACCAAAGCCTCATGACACAAACAAGGGATTGCTTTCTTGAGGAGAGTATAGCGCGACATCCCACTCTCCCGCGCCGCTTTCGCCGCGTTTTCGGCGCACGGGAGTCCGACTCGACAGCGGGGACCGGCCGCGCCTGCAAAGGGACCCGGCGAAGGGACTGAAGAAACGCGCCGGAGCGGCGCTGCGACGGCGAAGGATGGAAGAGCCAGACGACCGACGGCCGCCGGAATTTACTCCCGCCAGTTACGCGCCGGGATGTTCCGCGATGTTATGCGCGCT
>JAJYZK010000458.1 GCA_021799945.1 Acidobacteriota bacterium | reverse complement strand
CTGGGTTTGCTTCCTTGAGAAGTCCCTCAGTGCGAGACCGGTGGCGTGGACCGCCTTCAGAAGAACCTCCCCGGCGCATCGAGCGTCCTCGGTCGCATCATGAGCCTGATAGGAAATTCCAAACGCACGCGCCAAGAGCGGAAGTTTATAACTTGAGAGACAAGGCCATGCAGTGCGCGCTACTTTGCAGGTATCTATCCAGTCCGCCCAGGACAATTTGGAAAGTCCATATCGTTCGTTTGCGCTCTCCATTGCGCGTAAGTCGAAGCAGGTATGGCTCGCAAGGATTCGATGCTCGAGGCGTGGCCGCAGCTCGCGCTGCACCTCAGCCCAGTTGGGCGCATGAGTCACATGGCGAGCCCGGATTCCGTGGATGGCCATGTTTGTGGGGGAAAAGGAGTCCTCAGGATCGACCAGGGTTCCCCAGACACCGGAAAGACAACCATTCCGGAAAGTCGCAACCCCGACCTGGCAGATGCTCCCGCAATGCCTGTTGGCGGTCTCCACGTCGATTACAACGAATTCCATAGGCGTCTATCGTAGCCGACCGCCAGGAAAATCGTACAGGGCCTCAAACGCCGGCCGCCTTCGCGCCGGCCGGCGGATTTCGGCCCGCTTGCCGTACTCGACTCACTTTTTAGCCGGCGATCCAGAATGATTCCTCCAGGATGATTCCTGTGGATAGAGGCAGCGAACTCCGCCTGTGCTATGCAAATGTTAGTTACGTATTTTTAAGAGCAATCGGAGGGGCCCTCGCGCCATCGCCTGTTTCGCGGCGGAGCTTCTACCATTGACCTGTTTGGCGTGCGTGCGCGCTTGCAGCCTAGCCGGGTGCGGGGCTGCTCCGACGAGGGGCGATCCTGTTGCGGCCTATCGCTACGCGGGAAGAAGCTGGATCAGCAGCGCGCTGGCGGCCTTAAGCTGGAAGGTCGCCGCGGCGTGAGGAAGACGCCGCGTCTCCGTCGGCGCCGGCGTCCAACGGCCATCGCTCGAAACGGCGCTGGCTCCGAATCGGACGCCCGCCCTGCGCTCCAGGGAGGGCGCGGACAAAGGGAATACACGAGCCAGGCCGTACTCTCGCGGCGGCGCGACGCGTATCTCCAGATCCCGCGCCGGCTCCTTGTTGATTAAGACGAGCGTCACCCGGCGATCCGCCGCGATCACGGCATGCGCCGTCATTTGCGCCGCTCCCGCATCGTAACGCAAGGGCAAAAGACGTCCGCCGCCGGCATGGCGGAATGCGAGCATTCCATAATAGATGGGCCGGGCGATATAGCCGGTGGCCTCCCCGGAGGCATTCCTCGCGCCGGCAGGGACGCCGGCGGTGGCGACAATCGGCGAATAGGAACTGACAAAGCCGAGCTGGTTCACCCCGGTCTCCATGTTCAACCCCTGCGCTCCCGCTTCGGCCAGGGTGAACAGATATTCGAGCGCCCAGAGCGCGGAGGCGAATGCATCGCTTACGCCCGGTTTCCCACCCCCGAAACAGGAGTTTGTCTCGCAGATCCGGAAAGGCCGATCGCCGGCTTGAGAAGCCGTCCGCAATTCGGCGAGCATGCGCGCCAGCTTGGGGTCCGGTTGCAACAGGGTATCGATGGTGGAGGCGGGACTCGCCGGAGGTCCTTCCCGGTAGTAATGGTGGGTGAGCAGTTTGACGTTGGCGGGAGCGCGCCGGGCAAACTCGGCGACCCAGTCCGTGCGCGCGGCCGCGTCCGGTCCGGCAAATGCGGCGCCCGGAACCGCCTTTGCAATGCGCGCCGCATAACTGCCGTACTGCGTCCACCATTGCTCGAAGTCGTATCCGCGCGCGCGGTGGGCGGGCGCAAAAAGATCGGGCTCGTTGCCGATCTCGAAGGTGACCGACGGCGTTCCCACCGCATCGGCGACCGCGCGGGCCTCCCGCACCGCTTCCTCCTCGCGATTCTGGCCGAGATTCAGGCCCCAGATCAGGGTCCAGCCGGTGGCGCGCAGGAACCCGGCCAGGTCTTCGAGGGATTGCCGGTTGACCACCGTCGCTTTCGGAGCGGAGAGAGCCTGGCCGTCCGGAGACCACGCGGCGTAATCCGACGTGTTGCCGCCGACGCGAACCACCCCCCGCGGCGAAAGGTTGCGAACCATCCGCACATAGGAGCGGTTGTCCGCGCGCAGAAGTCCGGGTATCGCGACCGACGAGATTTCATAGCCGAGGCCCATGAACCGGGGAGAAATCTCCGCGCCGGCCTCGCGGGGATCGAAGGAGATCGGAATGGCGCGCGGGCCGGCGGCCGCCGCATGCCTTCCGCGCAATGCGGTCACGGCTGCGACTCCGGCCAGGGCGGTCAGGCACTGCCGGCGATTCATCGAAGCGGGCTCATCTTTGGTTGACGGTTGACGGTTGATGGTTGACGGGCCGGGGCTGCGCGCGATTGGAGGAAGGGTGTGCACAAGCGATGCGGGCGACAGACCGAGTGTGGCGAATCGGAAATTCGTTGCAGAACAACCACAGATCCTTCGACTCCGTTTGGCCCAAAAGCCGGCCAAACTCCGCTCAGGATGACAGTTCATTTGTGATGCGAACTTCCGA
>JAJYZK010000457.1 GCA_021799945.1 Acidobacteriota bacterium | reverse complement strand
TTCGACGATGGTCGAAAACATCTGCGGGTCCAGGGGGCTCACCGTTCCAAACAGCTTGGGAGTAGGCGTGTCGCTATACGGCGAAGCTTCACTGCCCGGCACGATCGGCATGTTGGCATAAATCTCAGGCCAGAAGGAATGGTTGGAGGCGGAGGGCAAATGGGCGCTCGTTAACAGGGGAAGAACACGGCTGGCATTCGCCACCGCGGCTTCCACCGAGGTCGCGCCTCGTCCGAAGCCGCTCCTCAGGTATCTGCGCCAACACTCCGGATCCGCGCCTGGATCGTAAAGCCGCCGGCCCCACACGCGGTAGTAGTATTCAAACTTTCGCCAGTCTGCCTTCGGATTGAGGGACTCGTCGGCATAGGCGCAGCGGCCGCCCGGCAGACCGGAGCCTTCTCGTCCTTTAAAAGTCAACGGTTCGCAGAGTTCCAATCCCGCGGCGCCGCAGAAGTGGGAGGTTCGTCCAAACGCGGCAGCCATCTCCGGGTCGGCCGAGAGCAGATGCCGCTGCGTTCCAGGCCATAGGCGGAAGAACACCTCGTAGCGGCTCCCCTCCTGGAAAAAATCGGCATAGCCGTAACGCGTGAATAGACGCGCCCCGCCGCTGACGCGGAACAGGCCGGTCTTCTCGATAAGATCGGGCTGTGGAATCTCCTGTTTGCGGATGTCCGCCTGGTTGTAGCCAAGACTTTGGTGCTCCGCGGAATACTTGGCGCCCAGCTTGACCGGCATTCCGGTATTCGCGGCCATGTCGATCATGATGCTGTTCACTCCCTTGGCATGCATATCGATCTCAACTGTGCGCCCGCAGCCGGAGATCGCCTCGAACAGCGTCTTCCAAAATGGGTAGCTTCCTTCGGGGATTCCGCTTTCGCCGTGAACGCGAAGGGTGAGGCCTTGAATCTCAGGGCAGGCCTTGAGCAGGATGGCCAGAGCGTCTCGACAATAGGCGGCATGCGTCTCCGGCGTTAGCCCGTCGATGCGGTGATGGGCCTGCGGGCTCCTGGTCCATTGATAGGCGTGGGTCCAAATCCCCAATTGAAATTGAAGTCCGCGCGCGGCCGTCGCGGCGGCGGCAAAGCGCAGCATCTCAAAATTTCTGTCCCGCTCCTCGGGGGCCAGCGGGACGGGGGCGGGAAGCGCCTCTCCTTCATCGCTGACGAGACGGACGACTCTGACGTCGTAGCCAGGAACCTCAATGAGATAGGGATAGAGAAAGTGGAAGTAGTCTCCGGTGACGCCGGTGGGAAAATCGTATCCGAAACCGAAGGCCAGGCTGAAGCGATTGAACCGGCTCGCGGCGAGGATATCCAAATACCCCCGCCAGAAATCCTTATCGTAGTACCAGACTTTGTCTTCGACATGGCTGCAGAATGCCCGCGCCACGCTTCTGACCTTGTTCGCGGGTCGCTCCACCACGGTCCGGTCGAGGCGCAACGCGGTCCAGGGATCATCCCCAAATTGCACCCGCTCCGCCAACTCGAGAAGGCCGTAGACGTAGCCTCTTGGATCCTGTGCGCTGACAAGAGTCGCGGGCGTTTGGCCCCAGTGGCCGGCCGTCATGCGCAGGCTTTCAGCGGTTTGCATGGATGCGCCGGTATGAGGAAAGCCCTTCGCCATGCTCGACTCCGCGCCCGCCGCCACGACTGCAAACGCGGACTCCTGGCGGCCGGCGGGAGGCTGGACGATTTGGGCAACCGCGCCCTTGGCGGCAAGCGCTTGGCGGAGCCGGTCTGCCGCCCATTTCACCGGCGCGCTCGAGGCGATCGGGTCTTCGCCATCGATTGCGATGTCAATGTGTTGGCTGGGAGCGGCAAAAGCGCCAGGGGCAAGGCGGAACGCCGTCGTCGCGCCGGCTAATTTGAGAAATTCCCTGCGCTGAATTGCTGCAAATGACTCCGGCGCCATACCGTTGCGTTCTCCTTGGATGCCTGCGGCCGAAAGCGCCCGGTCCACGAACCGGAAATTCTATACATCCTCCGCTCCAGCGGTGAATCCCACACCGCAGCGCACGGTTTTGGACTATAAATTCTCCCGCCGCTTCGTGCAATCGATTCATTCCTCCAGGGCATGGCCTTATTGCATAGCGAAGAGAAGAAGGTAGGGGGAGATGCCGGCGATCAGGGACAAGGCGAGGTTATCCGCGAAGCGGCGTCTGGGGCGCAGGGCCTGACCTGCCGCCGGACGCAATACACAGAGCGAATCTTTGATTTCGCCGAGTGATCTCGCCAGGTGCTCTCACCGAGGTGCGCGACCGGGGCTGGAGAAAGAATCATGCGTGGCTGTGCGCAGCCTTCGCGCTGGTAAACCCGTACAGGCGCCGCAAACGATTTGGCTCCGCTTGCGGGATGTTGTTGCATCTTCGAAAAATCGGGAGCCTGTGCGGAGGCTCCCCAAGGAATTGGATCTGTCCCGGCCACAAATCTGTTTTTCAACCAACTCCTAGTGTGGTGAATCAGAAATTCGTTGCAGAACAACCACAGATCCTTCGACTCCGTTTGGCCCAAAAACCGGCCAAACTCCGCTCAGGATGACAGTTCCTTTGTTCTGCGAACTTCTGAC
>JAJYZK010000456.1 GCA_021799945.1 Acidobacteriota bacterium | reverse complement strand
TGCTGGAAAAAGTCGCAGTGGAGGCGACGGATATCGCCGGCCAGCCCCTGGAGAAGAGTCCCTTCGCCGCTCCCCTGCGCAGCTTTCCGGCCTCCATTCCCGCGAGTGAGCGCGAGCAGCTTCGCCGCCAGATCGAGGCCGCGATTGCAGGCCAGGTAAATCCCGCGTATTTGAAGTTCGCCGCCTTTGTGAAGAACGACTATGCCCCGCACGGACGAACCGATGTGGGGGTGTGGTCGCTGCCGGATGGGGATGCGCGGTACCGAAATGCGGTGAAGCAGATGACCACCACGGACCTGACGCCCGAGCAGATCCACGCCATGGGCCTGCGCCAGGTGCGCGAGCTCGATGCGGCCATGCTGGCGGTCGCCCGGTCGCAGGGCTATCCGGATGTGAAGAGCTTCAACGAGCACATCCGCAACGACGCCCATCTTTACGGTCAATCGGGGGCGCAGATTCTCGGGCTTTACCAGCGCTACGTCACCCAGATGTATGGAAAGCTGCCGCAGCTCTTCACCCGCCTGCCGGAAAACCGGCTCGAAGTTGTCCCCATGGACGCATTCCGGGCGCCCGACGCGGCGCCCGCCGATTATTCGCCGGGGGCCGCGAACCGTCCCGGGCGCATCAACGTGAATGAATACGATCCCACGCATCGCCTGCTTTTGAATGTGGAGGCGATCGCCTATCACGAGGGGATACCGGGCCACCACATGCAGTTCTCCATCGCCCAGGAGCGGAAGGACCTTCCGCCGTTCCGGAAATACGGCGAGTACGACGCCTATTCCGAAGGCTGGGCGCTCTATGCGGAGCGGCTGGGCAAAGAAGTCGGCTTTTATCGGGATCCTTACAGCGAATACGGGCGGCTGGGCAACGAGATGTGGCGCTCGATTCGTCTGGTGGTGGATACCGGGCTGCACCAGGATCGCTGGACGCGCTCCCAGACGATTCAGTTTTTCCGCGACCACACTGCGATGGACGAAAAGAATATCGAGAGTGAAGTGGACCGCTATATCGCCTGGCCGGGCCAAGCGCTCGCCTACAAGCTGGGACAGATGAAGATTCTGGAGATGCGGGCCCTGGCCCGGAAAGAGCTGGGCTCCAGGTACGACCTTCGAACCTTCGACGACGCGGTGCTGGCCGAGGGTCCGCTGCCCCTGGACGTATTCGATGCGCAGATGCGGAAGTGGATCGCCAGCCAGCGCTGAAGGGTGAGCGGAAGCGAAAGCCTGCCTGGCGGAGCGCGCCGCTCGTCAGCTCGCCTCCGGCCGCCGCTTCTTTTCGGTCTCCAGAAATCGGCGCAGGCGATCCAGGGTCCGCGCCTTGCCGAAGACCGCCATGCTCTCCAGCAGAGGCGGGCTCATGGCGCTGCCCGTGAGGATGGCGCGGAGCAGCATAAAGTTCTCTTTGACCGTCCAGCCTTTCGACGCGCCCAGACTCTTGAGCGCGGCATCCAGATCCGCAGCCGTCCATTCCGCAGCCTCCAGGACAGCCAGTTGCTCCCCCGCGAAGCTCAGGGTCTCCTCCAGGCTGCGATTCTTCGGCAGATAGATCGCCGGGGAAGGCGAGATGTCGTCGGCGAAGAAAAAATGGGTCAGGTCGCCGAACTGGCCGAGCGTCTCGATGCGCGTCTGGATGAGGGCGGCGACGTCTCGCAGGTAGGCGTCGGAGAGCACCGTCTGGCGGAGCGCGGCGTAGAAGTCGTCGAGCGAAAGCGCGCGCAGATATTCGCCATTCAGCCACTTCAACTTGGCCAGATCGAATACCGGTCCACCCAATCGGATGTTTCCGACCTCGAAGCATCGGATCATGTCGTCGAGAGTGAACTTCTCCGTGGCGCTGTTGATCTCCGCCGGCATTCCTCCGCCCATGAGCCCCAGGAAGTTGAGCAGGGCCTGAGGGAGAAAACCCGCCTGCCGATAGTAGACCAGCGAGACGGGATTCTTGCGTTTGGAGATTTTGCTCTTGTCCAGATTGCGGAGCAGCGGCATATGCCAGAAGCGCGGAGCGCTCCAGCCGAACGCTCGATACAGCAGGACATGCTTGGGCGTCGAGGAGATCCACTCTTCGGCTCGGATGACATCGGTGATCCGCATCAGGTGGTCATCGACCACATTGGCCAGGTGATAGGTGGGGAAGCCGTCGGCCTTCACCAGCACCTGGTCGTCGATCTTGGAGTTTTCGAAGGAGACGGCCCCCCGCAGTTCGTCTCGAAAGGAGGTCGAGCCTTCCACCGGAACTTTCATGCGGACGACAAAAGGCTCCCCGGCCGCGATCCTGGCCCCGCTCGCGGCCGGGGGTAGGCTGCGGCAGGTTCCGGGATAGCGCGGAGGCGTCTTGGCCGCAAGCTGCTGTTTGCGGACGGCGGCAAGTTCGTCCGGGGTGCAGAAGCATGGGTAGGCTGCGCCGCCGGCGAGCAGCAGGTTGGCGTGTTCGCGATAAATTTCCGTCCGCTCCGACTGCCGATAAGGGCCGTACGGACCGCCCACATCCGGTCCCTCATCCCAGGCGAGGCCCAGCCAGCGAAGGGCCTCGAAGATCATTTGCTCGGAGGTGGAGACGAAGCGGGC
>JAJYZK010000455.1 GCA_021799945.1 Acidobacteriota bacterium | reverse complement strand
CGGCGGGAAGAGAACGGCGGCGCATCTCCTGCCTGGAGGCGCGCGCGCTGCTCGCCGAATCCTCCCCCGCGCTGGAGCAGGAGCGCGCCCGACAGCCGTTGCCGCTGGAGGAGGAATCGACCGCCTGGATTCCCTGGCCCCGCGAGCGGGAGGCCGGCGGGCATGAAACCTTGAAAATGCAGGCGGCCTGCCCCTTTCAGGCCTTTGCCGTAAAACGGCTTCACGCCAGGGAGATGGAAAAGGAAGAATGGGGACTGGACGCGGCGAATCGGGGAAAGGCGCTGCACCAGGTCTTGCAGAGCCTGTGGGGTGAACTCCGCGATCTCGATGGATTGAAGGCCGCTCAGGGCGATGGGACGCTGCGAGGCAGAATCGAGACGGCGGTGCGCCGCGCCCTCGACGCCTACCGGCCCCAGGGGGCGCAGCCGGAGTTCGATTCCCCTTCGCAATCCTGGTCCAAATCCTGGTCCGGCGCGTATCTGCGGGCGGAGACCGAACGCATCGCCGAGCTGGCGCAAGAGTGGCTGGAGTTCGAGGCCAAGCGCGATTTCTTCCGCGCGGAGAAGCTGGAAGAACAGCTTGCCGCCCAGGTGGGGGCCCTGCGGCTGCAACTGCGCGCCGACCGGGTGGATGTGGTCCGCAACGAGTCGGGTGAATCCGGCCGGGTGCTGATCGATTACAAGACCGGCGAAATCGCCAGCGGCGTATGGGACGGTCCGCGGCCGGACGACCCCCAGATGCCGCTCTACGCCGCGTATGGAAACGTGGAGGATCTGCGCGGGGTGCTGCTGGCCCAGGCGCAGGCGGGAAAGGTCAGGTTCATCGGCCGGGTGGAGGAGAGTTTCCCCCCGCACCCCGGCGCCGCCAAGCTGCAACAGCCGCCCTACGGCCCCGCAATGCAACAGCAATGGAGACATACATTGCTGGCCCTGGCCGAAGGGTTTTTGCGAGGCGAGGCGCAGGTGGATCCCAAGGACTATCCGGCAACCTGCAAGCACTGTCCTCTGCCCGGACTCTGCCGGGTGGCGGAACTGGGGCTGGTCCCGAGCGACGGCGGAGAGGAGTAGAAGGAATGCCATCGATGGCCGCGCCCCATCTCCGCCTGAGCGACGAGGACGAGCGGCGACGGGCGCTCGATACGCGGCGCTCCGCAATCGTGCAGGCGCCGGCCGGATCGGGCAAGACGGAACTGCTCACCCTGCGCCTGCTGAAGCTGCTGGCCGAGGTGGAGGAGCCGGAGCAGGTTCTCGCTGTCACCTTTACCAGAGCGGCGACGGCGGAAATGCGCTCCCGCATCCTCCTCGCCCTGGAACAGGCCGGAGAAGCGGCGTCGGCAAGCGAAGGGATGGCTTCGACCCTGGCCCGGGCCGCGCTGCGCAACGACGAGCGGAGGGGCTGGAAGCTTCTGCAACAGCCGCAGAGACTGAATATTCAGACGATCGACGCGCTATCCATGGCCGTCGCCCATCAAACTCCCCTGCTGTCGCGGCTGGGCGGCGCGCTCACCCCGGCTGAAGATGCGGGGGAGATGTACGCCCTGGCCGCGCGGCGCGCCTGGAGCCGGCTGGGTGAGGACGGCGGGGCGCTCGGCGGAGCCCTGCGGGATGTGCTCCGGCTGCGCGCCGCCAACCTGCAAAATTGCCAGGATCTCATCGCCGGCATGCTGCAGCGCCGGGATCAGTGGGGCCGCGCATTTTCGCTGGCGGAAAACCCGGATTGGACCCAGGTGCGGGCTGCGCTCGAAGAGCCGCTTCAGGCGGAACATCGGCGCGTCCTGGGGCAGGCCCATTCCTTCTTCTCCGCTCACCGCCCCCTGCTCGACGACCTGTTGCAGACCGCGCGTTACGCCTGCTCCAACCTGGAGGCTGGCGCCGCGGAAACCGGCCTGCCGCCGCTTCGGCGCGCGGCGAGGCTGGAGGATCTGGCGGAGCGCCGGCACTGGAGCGGGCTCTGCGGCCTGCTGCTCACCGCCGAGGGCGAATGGCGAAAGAGATGGACCGCCGCGGACGGCTTTCCATCCACGCCGGAGGGGCGGCAGGGCAAGGACCGCGCGCAGAAAATCGTCGAGGAGATGCGGCGCCATCCGGAAGCGCTCGAAATCCTGCGCCAAATCCGCGGCCTGCCCCCTCCGGCCTTTGAACCGGACCAATGGCGGCTCTTGCAGAGCATGCTGATCGTGCTCCGCCATGCGGTGGCCGAACTGCGGGTGCTCTTCGCCGAGCGCAGCTCCGTCGACTTTGTGGAGATTGCAATGGCCGCCCTCCAGGCCCTGTGCGATTTCGAGGGCGAAGAGAGCTCGCCGGCCGCAGCCGCCACGGAACAGTGGAAACACCTGCTGGTCGACGAGTTTCAAGATACTTCCCGAAGCCAGTTTGAGATGCTGGCGATGTTGTTGCGCGCCTGGGAGTCCGGAGAACCCGGCTCCTGCTTCCTGGTTGGCGACCCGATGCAGTCGATTTATCTCTTTCGGCAGGCGGAGGTGGAGCTCTTTGAGAGCACCCTGCGGCATGGTTTCGGCGAGGGGCCGGCCCCCGTGCTTCTATCTCCAATACAGTTGCAAATGAACTTC
>JAJYZK010000454.1 GCA_021799945.1 Acidobacteriota bacterium | reverse complement strand
GCACCGCGTTCAGGCCGCTCACCACATCGTCGAAGGTGTAAGGAACCACTTCCGGAGGCGTATTCCCGCCCAGCCCATGAAACCGGGCGCAAAAGTCATCCAGGCTCTTCCTGCCGCCGGACAACTGGCGGATCCGGGTATCCACTTCGAGCCACAGCAGCTCGCCTTCATCGTAGAAATCGGTGCTGCGGCGCCAGTTCTCCCACTGACCGGAGGCGTCGTAGAGGATCTGCGCCGCCACCGCCGTATCCTCCAGGTCGCGCCAGGTCCTTCCCGGACGGAAATCCATCTCCGCCGCCGTCACCGCCAGCGCTTCGCGGAATTCTTCGGCCGACCACAGGTTGCTGCGCGCCGTCAGCACGTCGCCCAGGTATTCCGTCAGCCCTTCGTAAACCCAGAGCAGGTCTCCCTTCATCGGGGTCTGGTAATTGGGCGTCGCCAGGCCGGCGGGCCGGCGGTATTTCCCGTTCCAGGAGTGCACGAACTCGTGCGGCAGCAGCCCGGCCTGCAGCAGAAACTCTTCCGGATCGATCAAGGTCCGCTCCCCCATCCGGTCGTCGCTGGACTGCGGATGCTCCAGGCCGAAATGGGCGACATGGTTGCTGAGGGAGACCAGAAAATGGTAACTGTTATAGTGACGAGAATGAAACAGCGCGCCGCTCTGCAGCACCAGATTGCTCAGAGCGCGCACCAGCTCGGGCGGCGCGCGCAGGTCTTCCGGACCGTCCGCCGCCAGATCCAGATAGTGCCGCGGCGTTGCCTGGGGGGCCAGCGGAATCTCCAGGAAGTACCGGCCCGCGAGCAAAGGGGAATCCACCAGCGTCTCCAGCGAGACGGGAGCGAAGCCGAGATAGCCGCTGCGGTCCCCCTTCGGACCTCCAATCGGAGTCAAGGCCGTCGCGAACCGCCATCCCTGCGGCAATTTCACCGACGGGGAAAAAAGAACCTGCGAGGCGTTGCTCCCCGCCGGATACAGCACGACCTCATTCCAGGGCAGCATGGCCAGGCTGGCGCTGGTCGAGGCCGAATCCGACCCGCTGGCGGGAGAATCCGTGGCTAGAAAATCGAAGTGGATATCGAGCGAAGTCACCCCCGGCGGAACGTCCAGGTGGAGCGCGAACATATCCACATCGTCGCGCCGCCAGGCCAGCTCTCCGTCCTGCGGCCGCCCGGCGATGCGGAAGGTCAGCCCCGTCAGGTCGCGGATGGGACCGCTGGGAGCATGATCGCCCGGAATCCATTTCGGGTACACCAGCGTAAGAGGACCGGGCTTGACCGGCATGGTCATCTCGGCGTGGAAGATCTTGCGGGGGGCGTCGGTCAGGTCCACGGCCAGGGCGATCGGCGCGGCGGCCTGGGCCCGGGCCGGCAAAGAGGCCAGGCAGACGGCCAGAGCCAGCGGCAAACTCTCTCTCAACTTCATCGGACGCTCTCCCGCAATCGCCGCGCGCACGGCTCGGATCCGGGCTGAGCGCCCGCCGAGCTTCAGTGTAAAACAGGGCCGCGTTCCATCCTCCGAAGGCGGCAGTGTACACTCCCCGCATGCCCGCAGGCCTGTTTCTCACCTTCGAGGGCCTGGACGGCTCCGGCAAAAGCACGCAGTGCCGGCTTCTTCGAGACCGGCTGGCCGCCCGGGGTTATCCGGTAACCGCGACCCGCCAGCCCGGCGGCACGCGGATGGGAGACAGCATCCGCGGCCTGCTGCTGGACTCGCGCAAGGAGAGCCCCAGCCCACATACGGAGCTGGCTCTCATGTTCGCCGACCGCGCCCAGGCCGTCAGCGAGGTGATCCGGCCGGCGCTCGAAGAGGGCCATATCGTGCTATGCGACCGCTTCACCGACTCCACCGAGGCCTATCAGGGCGGCGGCCGGCGGCTCGGCAGCCGCATCGTGCTGGAGCTGCACGGCCTGCTCTGCGGCGGTCTGCAGCCGGACCTGACGCTGCTGCTCCTGCCCGACTTCGATCGCTGCCTGGCCCGGGCCAGGCAGCGCAATGCGCGCGCGGCGGGGGCCACGGGCCAGGACGAAAACCGCTTCGAAGCGGAAGATTCAGCCTTCTTCCGCCGGGTCTTCGAAGCCTACCGCGAGATTGCGCGGCGCGAACCGGGTCGGGTGGTGGAGTTCGGCGAAGGCTCGATCGAGGAGATTCACCGGCGCATCGCCGAGACGGTCGAGCCGCGGCTGGCCGCCGTCCGCGGCTGAAGCGGGCCGGAGCGGACGCCGCCGAATCTTTTCTCGACGTCAAGCATCTTTATGTCAAGCGAACGGCCGATGGTCGAACGATTGTCCAGCAAACGATTAACCCGGGAACGGCCTTCCGCGGAGGCCGCCGGCGAGGCGGCGAAGCCGGCGGCCTCCGCGAGGCGGCCCGGGGATGCGAGCGGAGTCCATCTCTGGCTGGTGCTCTGGAAGGCCTTTCGTTTTGTGCGCGCTCACGCCGAGCGCAGCATTGAGGACCTGAACATGTGCCAGAGCGACTTCGCCGCGCTCGAGGCCCTGCTGCACAAGGGGCCCTTGACCCCCACCGAACTGGGGGCCAAGGTGCTGCTGACCAGCGGCTCCATCACCGCC
>JAJYZK010000453.1 GCA_021799945.1 Acidobacteriota bacterium | reverse complement strand
CCGGATCTGGTGATTGTGGGCAACGCCATCTCCCGCGGCAATCCCGAGCTGGAGCTGGTTCTGGACCGGCGCATTCCCATGCGCTCGATGGCGGAGACCCTGGAGCGCGAGTTCCTTGCGGGTAGGGAATCGCTGGTGGTGGCGGGCACTCATGGCAAAACCACGACCACCAGCATGCTGGCCTGGATCTATGAAACCGCCGCCCGCCGGCGGCCCGGATTCGCACCGTCCTTTCTGATCGGCGGCGTCGCGGAGAACTTCGGCGTGAGCTTCCAGGTGCGCGACCGAGGACCATTCATTTTGGAAGGCGATGAATACGATACGGCTTTTTTCGATAAAGGGCCAAAATTCTTGCATTACTTCCCCGATGCGCTTATTTTGACGCACGTAGAGTTTGACCATGCCGACATCTATGCCAATCTGGATGCGGTGAAGACGGCCTTCAAACGGCTGGTGAACCTGGTCCCGCGCAGCGGCCGCATCGTGGCCTTCGACGGCGCCGCGAATGTGGGCGAGTGTGTGGCCCGCGCCTTCTGTCCCGTCGAGCGCTATGGATTTGCCGCCGGCTCGCACTGGCGGCTCTCCGATTTCAGGCAAACCGCGGGGGAGTCGAGCTGGACGATTCATCGCGAGGAGCGCGACTGGTTGCGTGTCACCATGCCTCTGGCGGGCGAGCACAACGCGTTGAACGCAACCGCGGCGGCCGCGCTGGCCGCGGGGCAGGGTGTGGATGCGGAGGCCATTGCCGAGGCCCTGGCCGGCTTTCGCAGCGTGAAGCGCCGCCTGGAGGTGAAAGCCCAGGTGCGTGGGGTGACGGTCATCGACGATTTCGCGCATCATCCGACGGCCATCCGGGAGACGCTGCGGGCCCTCCGCGCCGCGTATCCCGGCAGGAGGCTGTGGGCGGTGCTGGAGCCGCGCTCGAATACCCTGCGGCGCAACATATTCGAGCGGGAGCTGGTGGAAAGCCTGGCTTTGGCCGACAAGATCATCCTGGCCGATGTCTTCAAGCAGGAGGCCATCCCGGCGGACGAGAGAATGCATCCCGAGCATGTCGCCGCCGCGCTGCGGCGGTCCGGACGCGACGCGGCGCTCCTGGGCTCGGCGGAGGCCATTGTGCGCGAGCTGGGCGCCCGCGTACAGAGCGGGGACGTGGTGGCCATCCTGTCGAACGGAGGATTCGACGGCATCTACGAAACGCTGCCCAGGCGCCTGGAGGAAACGGGCGAAGGCTGAGACGCAGCGGCGGAGGAGGACGGCGAATGCCCGGAAGCGCCGCAGCGGGAATCGGAAAACTCCTTCCGCAGACCCAGGCGCAGAACCAGGCAAGAACTCCTCTTTCGGGATCTTTTCGGCGCGATTCCGGAACGGTATTCTTGAACCGCAAACCCTGAATCGCGAACCTCGTACTGCGAACTTTGTACCGCGAATCCTGTACCGCGAACTCTGGAGGCGTGGCCTCCGCGAAGGTCCGGGCCCGAATGCTTTCTCTCGTCACCATCGTCGCCGTGTACTGCGTGCTCTCCGTGCCCGCCGCGCTGTTCGGCCTGCCGTGGACTCTGATCCGCGGGGATATCGGCTGGCTGTACCGCTGGGCCATGTGGATTCTGCGCACCGGCCTGAGGCTGGGGCGGATTCGCGTGGAAGTCAGCGGCCGCGAGGCGGTTCCCGCGGGAGTTCCCTGCATCTTCATGTCGAATCATGTGTCCAACCTGGACCCGCCGATTCTCATGCCGCTGCTACCCTTCCGCACGGCGTTTTTGCTGAAGCGATCCCTGCTCCGGATTCCCGTGCTCGGCCTGGCGATGAGGCTGGGAGACTTTGTCCCGGTGGCCCGGGACGGACGTGTGGAGTCGGCCCGCGAGAGCGTGCAGGAGGCGCGCGCCACGCTGGAGTCCGGAGTGAGCATTTCCACATTTCCCGAAGGCACGCGCTCCCCGGATGGAAGGCTGCTGCCATTCAAGAAAGGCGCATTCTATCTGGCCATCGAGTCCCGGGCCCCGGTGGTGCCCATTTCCATCTGGGGTTCCGAGGCGTTGATGCCCAAGAGCAGCCTGCGGATCAGGCCGGGGACGGCGCACCTTGTCTTCCATCCGCCGCTGCTGCCGGAGCGATTCGACACCCGCGAGGATTTGATGGCCGCGGTGCGGGCCTCCATCGCCTCCGGGCTGCCGGAGTGGATGCGGAACGAACCGCGGCCCGCGGCTTCCGCTAGGGCTTGAGAATCGGGCTATATCCCGAGGCCAGCAGCTTTTTGCGCGTGGCCAGCGCTCCGGCGCGATCGTACGGGCCCACCTGCACGTGGTAGAACTTGTCCCGGGGCGAGGTGCGCAGCACAGCGGGGTATCCGAGCTTTCTAAGCGCGGCGATCAGTGGAGCGGCGTTGCCGGGGCTATTGGCGGCGGCGATCTGCACCATGATGGCGCCTGCGGCCCGCGAGTTAGCCAAGCCGGGAGCCGGCGGAGAGGCCGCGCGGGCCGGCTGGACTGGATGGAACGGCTGGACTGGATGGAACGGATGGAACGGAGAAGCGCTGACCAGGGCCGGAGCGGCCTGAGCCGGCGCAGCCTGGGCCGTTACGGCAATTGAGTCGGGCG
>JAJYZK010000041.1 GCA_021799945.1 Acidobacteriota bacterium | reverse complement strand
GTCCAGGCCGACGCTGAAGATGCCGACGATGGCTTTGTCTCCCATGGTCGCGCGATATTCCTTGCCGTTTTTGCCATTCGACCAGGGCGCCATCAGCCCGCTGCGGCTCTGACGATCTGCAAACAGCGTGGGCGCCAGCTCGGCGATGGCCTTCATGTCGAGTTCGCTCAAGGCGCCGCCGCCGGCGTTTGCAATGTAGCTGGCCTCGGGATTGATCGCCTGAATCTTTTCATTCCATAAGCGCCAGAGATCGAACAGCCGCTGCTGCCTCCACACAATGTATTGCTTTCTTGTCGGATCCTGCGGGTTCCGGGTGCGCGGCAGGCTCATCCCCGAGAAGTTGCGGAAGTTCTCCGCACAGTGCTGGCAGTAACACATTCCGCTGCCTGCCCAGCGGTTGGTGAAGACGCCGTCCGGATGGTATTTCCGCATGATCTCTTCATGTACGGAGGTCATGAATTCGAAGTTGTACGGCCCCAGAGCGCAGGTCAGCCACAGCTCCGGATCGGACGGATGACGCAGTCTGGCGCCGTCGGGGCCGACCATGATCCAGTCAGGATGCGCATCGCAGACATCCTGATGACAAGCGTGCGCGTCCGTCCGCGCGACGACGTTCATATTCCTGCTCCGGCAGGCGGCCAACAGATCGCCGAATGCGTCGCCGCCGCCCAGCCAGCGGCTGCGATAGTGCAGTGGAATCTCGGTGGGATAAAACGCGACCACCCCGCCGGCGCTCAAGCAGGCCGCGTCGGCATGAATTTTGCCGAAGTAGTCCAGCCAGAAGGCCTGGTTATAGTTGCCGGGATCGTCTTCTACGAAGGCGAGCTGCGCCCAGCGCATGGGCCGGCTGTACCAGGGGCCCTGCCTGCTCCGAGTTTGCCCCACCTCAGCCGGACCGCCGATCGATGCGCCCGCGCGCAGATACGTCGCCGTCACCGCCGCCGCCGTTTGCTTCACGAAGTCTCTTCGAGTGCCGGCCATTGGTTCTCTCCTGTGGTACAGGTTATCTCCCAGGGTAGACCGTCGCTGCAAAGCCGGAATCCTCAGGGCGCAGCCTGGGCTGGTCGCCGCGGATGAGCTGCCCGGCCGGCGCTCCCCGCCTTGTGGAAGACGGAGATTGCGTATCGGCCGAACGCCGCCGCTTCGCCCACGCCGACGTTCCGTATCCGGCCCGCCTGAACATTCCGGCGCCATGTATTTCGGAGGAGAATCCTTTTGCCGAATCGCGAGCGCTCGGCTATGCTGATGCGTGTGCGAAAGACCCTTCTTTTCCTACTGATCGCCGGGATCGGAGGCATGCTTCCCGCCTCGATCGCCCAGTCGTCCGCCAAGCCCTCCGGCGTCGACTCCAAAATCCTCGCGCAGATTCCGAAGAGGATGCAATCGTTTGTGGACCGCAAGACGGTTGCGGGAGCGGTTACCCTGGTCTTCCACGGCAGCGATGTCGTCGAGTTCGACGCCGTCGGCATGGCGGATGCGGAGGCCGGCCGTGCGATGCGCAAGGACACGATCTTTCAGATCATGTCGATGACCAAACCGGTGACGGCGATCGGCATCATGATGCTCGCCGAGGAGGGCAAGCTTGCGCTGCGCGATCCGGTGGAGCAGTATCTGCCCGAGTTTCACGGCCTGCGAGTCGCCACGACGACCGGCCCGGACGCCGCGGCTCTCAGCGTCCCGAATCATGCCATTACCATCCGCGACCTGCTGACCCACACGGCGGGAATTCAGGACTATCCGGGCCCCCCGGGCATTGCGGATTATGCGCAGACGATGCGCGTTCCGCTGGCCGAAGTGGTGAAGCAATTGGCTGGGCAGCCCCTACTCTTTCAGCCGGGCTCCAGATGGAGCTATTCCAGTCCCGGGATTGAAATTTTGGGCCGCATCATCGAGGTCTGCTCCGGCGAAAAGTATCAGGACTTTATCGCCGAACGCATCCTTACTCCTCTGGGGATGAAAGACAGCTTCTTCTTTCCGCCGGCCGATAAGGTATCCCGCATCGCTATGGTGTATGCGCGGAAGAACGGCGCGCTGGCTCCAGCGCCGGCCACGATTCTGGGAGGGGACCCTGCGAAGCATCGGCAGGGCGCGGTCTTTCCCGCTCCCGCATGGGGGCTGTACTCGACCGCGGATGACTTGCTGCGCCTCTACCGGATGATGCTCGACGGAGGCGTCTATGAGGGACATCGCTATCTTTCGCCCTTTTCCGTGCGCCTGATGACCGAGCCGCAGACGACTGGAATCGATCGGGTCGGATGGATGCGAGGCTCCGATTACGGCTTGGCCTGGGAGATTGTGACCGACCCGCTGGGCGAGCTGGCCGGCCATACCGAAGGGACTTTTGGGCACGGCGGCGCGTTCGGAACCCAGGGATGGATCGATCCGAACAATAAACTGATATCGATCCTGCTAATCCAGCGTTCGGACGGCGGAACGGAAAGCATGACCAATGTTTTCCTGAATATGGCGGAGTCAAGCGTTTTGCCGTGAGGCGCCTCCCCGTCCGTACCGGATGAATTCACGATCTGCTCGTAGCAGCGGCCCACGCCCGCATTCTGCGGACCCGGCCGCAAGGGGGGTTGCGGCCGGGTTCCGGGGGACCGAGTCTCTGCTAGAAGGTTTCCAGCAAAGCCTCGGATTGGGCATACAGCTTGACGGTGTGATTCCGGGAGTTCAGCTCGAATGTCCCTCTAGGGGCGCTGTCGTCAGCCTGCAGGTAGAGGGAACCAAAGCCATAGAGGCCACAGGCGTTTGGCGAGAAAATGCCGACCGACTGCTCCTTCTCCGTACCGCCGCACTGGATCTCCGAATTGACCGCCCGGTAAGTCGAGGGGAGTAACCTGGCGAAGACGCCTTGGCGGCGGTGGTACCCGACTACCTCTCCCTGGGAATCGATCACCTCTTTGCCAAGGGGGCTAAAAGCGTCGCCGCCGATGAGCACAAGGGTGCCCGTGTGGTCGCTCTCATCGATGCCCACCGGAACCGTGGCTTCGTAAGAGGCGCTGGCGTTTGCCAGGGCTCGCAGCGAGAGATTGACTGGGAGGGCCGTATCCCCTGCAACGACCCGGTCGAAGTGAATCGCAAGCACCGAGGGGGTTTGGGGCCCGGAGGCCGCCGGGTCGAATGCGAAGCTGCGCGCTTCGACCACATGACCGGCGATTGTGGATCCCTTCGGAAGCAGCCGGCCGTTCGGAAGTATGACCACCTGGGTCGTCTTCGCGAGCACCACATCGCCCGGTTTCGACTTCCGCGCATCGATGGTATGGGTAAACCTGACGGGCATCGCGATGGAGGCAGGCAGCGTCACCGCTCCGCATACGGCGGCCGCGCCGAGCAGGCCTAGCGCCGCCGCGGAGGCAAGAAGGCGGATTTTCGAGATTGCGTGGTTCATATGGTCTTTCCCCTTACTGTGAACTCCACGCACCAATTGGAGCACCCCGCGTCCTTACAGGAACCTGACGACTCTCTGACGCCGCGGTAAGGTTGCTGCTCGAAATTCCCGGGTCGCGGTCATTGGTTCCCGGCGGAATCCCGGAAGCTAGGGCCGGGAAAAACCACCGGGTCCCGCCCGGCCGGTAGCCGTGTCGCCCGCTCTGCCGCCTCCCGCTCGACGCATCGCCGCGATTTGCGATAGCCTGCTGGCGGCGCACTCCGGCCGTCCCGGGCTGCTGCTACGCCATGCATATTCTTGTAATCGAGGACGAGCGGAAACTGGCGGACGCCATCGGGGAGGGCCTCCGCGCCGACGGCTATGCCGCCACGGTGGCCCACACCGGGGAGACCGGGCTGAAGCGGCTGCACGAACAGCCCTTCGACATGGTCCTGCTGGACGTGATGCTGCCGCGGCAGAGCGGGTTGGAAACCCTCCGCCTGATGCGCAGAGACGGCTTCAAACTGCCGGTGATGCTGCTGACATCGCGGGACTCGATTGAAGATCGGGTGCTGGGCCTGGATGTGGGAGCGGACGACTATCTGGTAAAGCCATTTGCGTTCCCGGAGCTGCTCGCGCGGGTGCGGGCGTTGCTGCGGCGGGGCGGCCGGACGCCGTCTTCTCAACTGCAGCTAGCCGACCTGGTTGTCGATCTGGACGCGCGCGCCACCACCCGCGGAGGAAAAACGCTCGAGCTCACCAGCCGGGAATTCGATGTGCTCGAATACCTTCTTGTGAATCGCGGTTCGGTCGTGTCGCGGGAGATGCTGGCGCGCGATGTATGGAAGGAGATGGCAAGGTACACCTCTCTGGACAACGTCATCGACGTTCAGATTGCGCGCCTGCGGCGCAAACTCGACGAACCCTTCCCCAAGAAACTGCTGCATACGGTTCGCGGAGTCGGCTTCATTTTGCGCGAAAATGAGGCTTAGTGCGAATCCGTCCCAGGTATGTTCGCGACCGGCTGACGCTGCAGTACCTTCTAACCGTCGGCCTGGTTTTGGGCGCCTATATTTTTGGCGCCGCCCTGCTCCTGTATTGGCAGCTCACCAGCCAGCTCTATCATGCTGAGATTCAGGACGTCGAGACTGTCGAAGGGCTTTTCTATTTTCTGCCGGATGGCGTCCTGGCCCTGCATGAGGAGTACCTGAACCATCCGCGAGACAAACTGCTCCTGGATCGCCTGATGGAGGTTCTGACTCCGGAGGGACAAATTCTCTTCCGGAACGAGAGGCTTGCCGGCAGGGAGATGGGTGGGCCGCCGGTCTCCGGCGAAGGACAATCCAGCTACGACCAGCGCACGATCCGCCTGGCGGATGGAACGCGAGTTCAGTGCATCAGTCATCTGCATTTTATCGACGGCAGGCCTTTGCTCATCCGGCTGGGCCACAGCACCGATCCGCTGATGCATCGCATCGCGGAGTTTCTGGGGCTGATGCTGCTGGCCCTGCCGATCGCCTTGGTCGCCTCCGCGCTGGCCGGATATCGCGTCGCCGGGAAGGCCCTGAGGCCGTTGAAAGAGATGACGTTGCAGACCGAGCAGATTACCGCGAATCGCCTTTCCAACCGCATTCCGGTCGAGAACCCCGACGATGAGTTGGGGCAGATGGCTGGGGTTCTCAACGGCCTGCTGCAGCGCCTGGAGGAGTCGTTCAAGCATCTGGAGCGCTTTACCTCCGATGTTTCCCACGAATTGCGCACGCCCCTGGCGTCCATACGCAGCGTCGGCGAAGTGGGTTTGCAAAAGGAGCACAGCGCGGAGGGTTACCGCGACATTGTAGGGAGCATGCTGGAGGAGGTCGCGCGCCTCACGCAGATGGTCGATGATCTGCTGACCATCTCGCGCGCCGATGCCGGGCAAACGGTGCTTAGTCGTAAGGATTTCCCCCTGTTGGCGCTGACGCGCGAAGTGGCGGGGCTGATTGAAATTCTAATCGAGGAAAAAGGCCAGAGAGTAGTGGTGGAGGGGAACGAGCGCATCTGCGTTCACGCCGATCCTTCTGTTCTCCGGCATGCGGTGCTGAATCTGCTGGATAACGCGGTGAAATACGCGCCGGCGGGGAGCCGGATCCGCGTGCGCCTGAAGTGGGCGCCGGCGGAGTCATCCTCCTCGGATCGGGTCGCCGAACTCAGCATCGAGGACGAAGGGCCGGGCATAGCGCCGGAGCACAGGGCCCGGGTCTTCGACCGCTTTTATCGGATTGACGAGGCGCGAACCAGGGAAGCGGGCGGCGCGGGCCTCGGGCTCTCCATCGCCAAGTGGGCGGTAGAGATCCACGGAGGCCAGATCGGCTACCGACCCGCGGATCCGGCGGGATCGATCTTCTTTATTCGTTTGGCCGCCTTCGAGTCCTAGCCGTCCGTGGTGAAAACGCGGAGGCGGGACGCAGAATTTGCCGGGCGCTCCACCGTCAGCCGAACACCGTACACGGGCCTCGATCAACTCGCTCAGTCGTCAACTGCCGACCGCTGCCGGCCGGGCGGCCGCCGCGCTTGACCTTGCCCGCCCTACCCCGCCGTTTGTTCCATGCCGCATCTGGCAACCCGAGTGAATCAGTCATCTCCATGTCCGTTTCGACGCATGATTAGGCCATGACGACCCGCAAAATGTGGCATAACTTATGGGCCGGGGCGGTAGCTCTCTTTTGGCCGTCGGAATCGAGGAACAGGAAAGCCCTGGTTGCGAATCCTATATCAATCTCCAGAAGGCGAAACGCGCCGTAAAATTCTGCGAACCTTTTTGGGAGACATTGAAAGCGCCTGCGCCACGCGAGTGATGTTTTTTCCCTGACTGAGCCACACCTTTGGGATCACTATCTCCGCGAACTCTTCTTGTATCTGCTGGAAAGTTTTGTTGCCTATATCGCCCTCAGACCATCGTCGGAGCGCCTGATCCATGTTTGCCGAACGAAGAATCTTTGATTTCAGCGCTCCCAATTCCTTGAGCAGGTGGTCTCGATCGTCCGGACTCAGCAGTTCGCCTGCCTTGCCCGCATAGGTTTTTGCAAGTTGCCAGTCCTGGCAAGAATCGGCCGCCGCCGCGGCGCCGCGCAAGATATATGCCTCGGCAAGGAGCCGCTTGTTTTGGGTATGGGCCGCCAGTTCGATTGCATCTTCCGCGTGTCTCACGGCCAGGTCGGCATGTTGAGCGGATCCGAGATGCTCCTCCATTTCTTCGTCGGCGCGCGCCAGTTCGACGGCCGCATGAAGAATGCGTGAGCGGGCCATCAGGATAAGATCGTTCTTCTCGCAGCCGAGGGCGTAGCCATTTTCAGCTTCTTTGGCGGCCCGGTCTATATCGCCTCCCTCCAGGTGTAGATGCCCGGCATTCACAAGTACGGACCCGGTTCCACTTTGATAGTGATGCAAAGCGTAAATTGCCCCGGCGCGCTCCAGCAATTTGATCGCCTCCTTGAGGATTCGCTGATAGCGGGAATGGACCTCTCCCCTGGCCGATCCTTTGTGCATTTTCGTTTGCATGTCCAGCGCGATCAGCCGCTTCACATAGGCGGCGTTCACGAGCGCCCGCGCGTAGTTGGGATGACGTGAAAATGCGCTGGAATAAATTGAGATGGCGCGCTCGAAATGTGTGAGCGCCGCTGCATATTCGCCTGACCTTCTTACGAAACGTCCACGGGCCGACTCGATGTTGCCGAGAGAAAGCGCGTGGCCCGTTGGCCGAAGTTCCTCCTCGGCTTCGTCGAGCAATTGCAATGCCTGGCGCCGCTCGCCTTTTTGAAAAATCAGCCAGCTTTCATGGATCTTTACGACCGCAGCCAGTTTGGCGACTCCGATGTTCTCCGCAGTGGTCCGCGCCGCCGCAATATGCAAGAGCGAATGTTCATATTCCCCCTTTTTGCGGTGTGCTCGAGCCTTCCAGAAATGCGCGACAAAACGAAGTTGGGGACATAACACATTGTTGCCGGCGCGGAGAATCAGATCGAGGTTGGAGATGCATTCATCCAGGTTTTCCATGGACAGGCCGATGAATGCCTCCGCCAGTCTCAATTTCAGAAAATCGAGAAACGGCATATGGGCGATTTCAAGTCGAGCGAAGCGTGCATGGAGCTTCGCAACTAATTGCACGTCCCCGTGGCCCAGATCCGCCCATTGAGCGCGCAGCAGCAGAAACCGGATGGCTTCCGGAGTTTCTGGATCAAGCTGCTCCAGCATACGGGAGTGCGCATCCAGAAGCGGAAAACCTCGTGAGACATCCAGTTGTATTAGCGCCTCTTCCAAGAGATCCAGAACGGCTTGTACACTCTGTTGCCTTGACATAGCCAGCAATATACATGAGCCGCCAAATGCGCCGCCGTGGCCCTCGTCCGTTTCGGACGAGGGCATATTGTTGCCGGGCGCGGGCTTTATTAAGGTCCTCTTAGGATTTGCAGCGCACGGGCTTGGTATGGGCTTAGCGAAACCGAGAAAGAGGCGAGCTTCATGAGCGGTGTCGAAAAACATGTATATAGGTTTGGGGAAGGGGCCGTAGAAGGGAACGGTTCCATGCGCGATCTGCTGGGCGGCAAAGGAGCGGGACTTGCTGAGATGACCCGTCTTCAGGTTTCCGTACCGCCTGGATTCACATTGACAACCGCTGTGTATCGCTATTGGTCCGAGCATGCAAGATATCCGGGCGGTTTAGAGCGTGAAATGGATGCTGCGCTCGGATGGTTGGAGGATGTCGCTGGACGTCGTCTCAATGACCCAACGGATCCGTTATTGGTCAGCGTCCGTTCCGGCGCCCCTGTCTCCATGCCTGGCATGATGGATACAGTCCTGAATGTGGGCATCACGGATCGTTGTCTGGATGGGCTGAGTTCAAAAAGCGGCTCGCGACGTTTCGCTCTGGATTCATACCGCAGGCTCATTCAGATGTATGGCGCCGTCGTTCTCGGCGTTCCCAGACAGATGTTCGATCGGGCCTTGGACGATGTGAAGCAATCGATGAAGCAGCCCCGGGAAAAAACATCCGGCAAATGCGAACTGGAACGGATTGTGCAGGCTTTTAAAGCCGCGGTGCTGGAGCATACAGGAAGACCGTTTCCGCAGGACCCGCAGGAACAGCTCGCGATGGCGATAGACGCTGTTTTTCGGTCTTGGCGGAGCGATCGGGCAGAATGCTATCGCAAACTGAACGGTATTTCGGAGTCGATGGGAACCGCCGTCACGGTGCAGGCGATGGTATTCGGCAATCGTGGAGGTAAAAGTGGAACGGGCGTCGGATTCACCCGCAACCCGTCAACCGGAGCCAATGAAATTTTTGGCGAGTTTTTGCCGGATGTGCAAGGAGAAGACATAGTCGCGGGCGTAAAAACGCCGATGCCAATTGCGGAAATGGCCAACGCCATGCCGGACGTGTATCGGGAGCTGGCTGTCATTGCCAGACGGCTGGAGGATCACTTTCGTGAAGCGCAGGATTTTGAATTCACCGTGGAGGAGGAAAAATTGTTTTTGCTGCAGACGCGCACTGCGAAGCGCTCCGGCCTGGCGACCGTGAGGACGGCGGTGGAGATGGCCGCCGAAGGGACGATTTCGAGGCTGGAAGCCTTACGGAGAGTGCGTCCAGAGAACATTTCCGAGGCAATCTCGTCCAAGCTCGATATGTCCGATGGCGCATCTGTGCTGCTGACACAGGGAACGGCGGCGTCGCCCGGCGTCGCCGTGGGCCAGATCGCGCTTACCGCGGAGGAGGCCGTCGCGCGCGCGAATCGCGGGGAAACCGTCATCCTTGTGACCAAGGAGACCACGGCCGACGACATCCAAGGAATGGCGGTTGCGGCAGGGTTTCTGACCGCCTGCGGGGGGAGCACAAGTCATGCGGCCGTGGTCGCCCGCGGCATGGGGAAATGCTGCATCACCGGCGCAAAACAAATTCTGATGGACGAACGTGTTCCGGGAATCCGCATCGGAGGGAAACTGTTTCATTCCGGTGATTGGCTATCGCTCGATGGCGCGACAGGGCGCGTGTTCGAAGGGCAGTTGCCAACCCTGCCGGCAGACCAGGAAAATCCATTTCTCGACGCTCTGCTCGGCTGGGCGCGGAATGCGAGTTCCTCCAGCGTCCGCGCAAATGCAGACACGCCCCAGGATGCGATAGCCGCACGGAAAGCGGGGGCGGCGGGGATAGGGCTATGCCGCACGGAACATATGTTCTTTGCTCCAGACCGCCTGGAACATATGCGCTCCATGATTCTTGCCGAGAGTGTGGAAGAGCGCGCGGAGGCGCTCGATCTTCTGCTTCCGATGCAGCAACGTGATTTTGAGGGCCTGTTCCGCGCGATGTCTCCGTTGCCCGTTACGATTCGCCTGCTCGACCCACCCCTGCATGAATTTCTTCCAACTGCCGAAAAGATCGATTGCGAAATCGCCGCAGCAATCAGAGAGGAGAACTTGGACTACGCAGGCCGGCTGAAAAATGTCCGCAGGCGGATTGAGGCGCTTGCGGAAGTCAATCCAATGATGGGGCACAGGGGGTGCCGATTGAGCCTGAGCTATCCGGAGATCCTGCGGATGCAAGTGCGCGCCGTTCTTCAAGCGGCCGCGACGGTTGCAGCCGAAGGACATGATCCGCATCCGGAGATCATGGTTCCTCTTGTCGCCACCGAGGGAGAAATGCAGGCTCTCGCACAGATGATCGAAGCTGCCGCCGCCGAAACGCTCCGGGATTGCGAACAGGCGATACCCTTTAGGATCGGCGCCATGATCGAGCTGCCTCGCGCCGCAGTCTGTGCATGCGGCATCGCGAAGTATGTCAGCTTTCTGTCGTTCGGCACAAACGATCTCACGCAGATGACCTACGGTTTTTCTCGTGACGATGCCCGGACCTATCTGGAGGGCTATTTGCAAAACGGCATCCTCAAAGCGGACCCATTTCGTACGATCGATCGCGAAGGTGTTGGGAGATTGATGGAAATGGCGGTCCAATCGGTCCGCGCAGCCTGTCCCGACGTAAAAATCGGTGTTTGCGGAGAACACGGGGGAGATCCGGAATCGATACGGTTCTTTCGTTCGCTCGGAATCGACTATGTGTCCTGTTCGCCGGCCAGACTGGCGGTTGCACAACTCGCAATGGCCCAGGCGGAAATGAAGGCAGACTGCGAATTTACGTTTGAGAAGTTGACCGCAGTCTGAGTTGCGGACCGGCCGGGGGTCCTTCCCCGGCTGGATCTGCAAGGAAAATTGCACAGCCTCCGCCACTTTGAGGGTCTCGACGAGCGCCATTTAGGGTTGTGACGTGGTCGGACCTTGGACGGGCCTCGATCGGGCAGTGGGTAGGAAGGGAAAGTAAGCTCTTCCGATGGTCTGCCCGCCCCGCGGACCCGGGCGAGTGGCGCGCCGCGGTTCGCTCCCCTATAATCGACGTAAGCCCAACGAACGGAAGGCAAGCAGGGAAACCATGCCCAAATTAAAGACCCACAAGGGCGCGGCCAAGCGCTTCAAGAAGACCGGCTCCGGAAAAGTGCTCCGCGGCCAGACCAAGATGCGCCATATCCTCACCTCGAAGCTCAAGAAGACCAAGCGCAAGCTGCGCGCCAGCGTGCTGGTCTCGGAGGCCGATGAGGCGAAGGTGCTGCGCATGATTCCTTACGCCTGACAGGGCTCTCGCCGGCGGCTAGCTGGCGAGGCATCGTCCGGGAGAGCCGCTCCCAAGCTTCCGGGAAGAGTCGATGTGCGCCCAAGGTCGGGTTTTAGCCGGAGGAGCGGCCGGCCAGCGAGCGAAGAGGCCAACGCGTTTCCTGCCTCCAGCCGCGAAAACGAAGCACCCAAAGGAGAATTGCCATGCCTCGCGTAAAACGTGGCTCCAAGCGCAACGATCGCAGAAAGAAGATACTGGATCGGGCCAGCGGTTACTTTCTCACCAAATCCAAGCTCTACCAGGCGGCGCAGGAAGCGGTGGAGCGCGGGCTCAAGTTCGCCTATAGCGGCCGCCGCCAGAAGAAGCGTCAATTCCGCTCCCTCTGGATCGTCCGCATCGGGGCCGCGGCGAAGCTGCATGGCCTCAGCTACTCGCAGTTGATTCATGGCCTCAAACTGGCGGGCGTCGAGCTGGATCGCAAGGTTCTGGCCGACATCGCGGTGCATGACGATGCCGGCTTCGCCTCGCTGACGCAGCAGGCGAAGCAGGCGCTGAACTCCGCCGCCTGAGGTTTCTCCCGGCGCCCAACCGATGCAGGAAGATCATGCCGGTTCCCTCTCTCACCGACTATTCCTCGGCTTCTCTGGACTGTTTTTTTCGCGAGATTCTCGAGCAGTTTGAACGGGAGGCCGCCTTGGCTCGCAGCGCCGAGGCGGTCGAAGATCTTCGCATCCGCTGGGTCGGCAGAAAGCAGGGCCTGCTGAATCGCGTCGGCGAGATCCTGAAGCTTGCCCCGGCGGAGGCCCGCAAAGAGGCCGGCAAGCGCTTCAATGCGCTGAAGGCGGCGATTGAGCCGCGCTGCGATCCCCAGCGCCTCCCGCCCCCGCAGAGCGCGGATGGCGGCCTCCGGCTCCCCGCGGCGGGAGCCCCATCGCTCGCGGCGGAGACCATCGACGTCACCCTTCCGGGAACCCGGCGCCGGCTGGGCGCCGAGCATCCCCTGATCAAGACGATGCACGAGATGGTCTCCGTATTCGCTGCGATGGGCTACTCCGTCGCAGAAGGACCGGAGGTCGAATCGGATTATTACAACTTCGAAGCGCTGAATTTCCCCCCCAATCATCCCGCCCGCGATACCCAGGACACGCTGGTGCTTGCGGATCAGGAGCGCAAGCCCCTGCGGGAGCGCCTTCTGATGCGCACCCACACCTCCCCGGTCCAGATCCGCACCATGGAGCGGAGGCCGCCGCCCCTGCGCATCGTGGTTCCCGGCAAAGTTCACCGCAACGACGCCGCCGACGCCACGCACTCGCCCATCTTCCATCAGATCGAGGGGCTTTGCGTGGATGTAAACATCACCTTCTCCGACCTGAAAGGAACCTTGGACTACGCCATGAAGGCTTTCTTCGGGTCGGCCGTGAAGACCCGTTTTTTCCCTTCGTTCTTTCCTTTCACGGAGCCCTCGGCCGACGTGCAGATCAGTTGCATCTTCTGCGGGGGGAAGGGCTGCCGCAAGTGCAAATCTTCGGGCTGGATCGAACTGCTGGGCTGCGGCATGGTCGATCCCGCGGTCTTTCTCTCCGTGGCCCGCAAACAGCCCGCCTACGATCCGGAGAAGATCAGCGGCTTCGCCTTCGGCATGGGCGTGGAGCGCATCGCCATGATGAAGTACGGCATTGGGGAAATCGGCCAGTTCTACAGCGGAGACCTGCGCTTTCTGGAGCAGTTTGCGTGAAGGCCCCGACGGGAGATTGGAGAGGTCCGCGCATCCTGCCGGCCCTCGCATTGCCATGAAGATTCTTGCCAACTGGCTTCGCTCTTATGTCCCGGGCGCCACCGAGGACGATCGCAAACTGGCCGAATTGCTGACCCTGCGGGGAATCGCAGTGGAGGGCATTTTCGATCTGGGCCCGGGCTGCGGCTCGCTG
>JAJYZK010000452.1 GCA_021799945.1 Acidobacteriota bacterium | reverse complement strand
GCTTACGCGGCTGGGTCGGGCGGAGGCAGGAGCTGGTGGATCATTATTATGGCGGCGATATCTTCGCCATGCCGTCGATCTGCAACGACAGTTTCTGCATTCCCGCGGTAGAAGCGATGGCGGCCGGCCTGCCGGTGGTTGCGAGCCGCTCGGGCGGCCTGGTGGAGACGGTAAAGCATGGAGAGACCGGCTATATTGTGAAAAAAAACGATCCCCAGGGCTTGGCCGAGGCCCTGCTCGCGCTGCTGCGGGACGAGACATTGCTGGAAAAGATGGGAAGGGCGGGGCGCCGGCGCGCTCTTTCCTGCTTTACCTGGGATCAGGTCGGGGGAGCCATGCACCGGCGATATCAGGAGCTTTGCCTCGGGGAGTAAGCGCAGCGAGGCCGCGCAGCCATTTTGCCGGAAGCAGCTCCGTTGTTCCTTTTGATATCGGTAATGTGACGATTCGCAAGATCGGCGAAGATTTGCCGAAGACTCCATCGGCCCGGTCGCCGGAGTCCGATTCCGCCGCCTGCTCTCTTCGGAAAGATTTCTGGAGCGTAATTGTGCGGCCCTAGGGGCCTGATCGCGGCTTGACCGCGGCCCGATTGCGGCTCGCGGCGGCTCGCACGGTGCGGCGAGGTGACTTCAGTGTGGTTACCAGCCTGGAATCAGCCGGTGCGTTTTTCGCATGGATTCCTTAAATAGAATGGATTGAATAAGTTATCTGGAATCTGGGAGCAGAAGCCGGGCCTCGGCGCATGTCGCAACTTGACGCCTCCTGCTGTCCAGCAAAGCTTGACACGCGGCATAGTCTATAGCACTATCGTGGTACGCCGCGCATTGAAGAGACCCGGCCCGAGCGGAAGCGAACGACGATCTCGCGCAGCTCGGAAGAGTAGAGAACAGGTCCTGTAACTGAGATGGCGGAAGCCTGTCCGATGGCGCGCCTCCAGGATGTAAAGTCGGGATCGCGACTCGCCGAGTTTTCAATCGTGCTGACATCCCCCAACGGTCTGGAAAGCCCACAAAGCGCCTTACCGGAGCTCGAAACCCGTTTTCGGAGATGCCTATGTCCAGCCATGCTGGGAATAATGCTGGGAACCACGAGTGGTTTGCGTTTCGGGTCCGTCCGCGACACGAAAAGCAGGTTTCCATCTGCCTGAGGGAGAGGGGATTCGAGGAATTTTTGCCGCTCGTGAAATCGAGAAGGACTTGGGCAGATCGCACGAAGGTGGTGGAGATACCCCTGTTTCCCGGCTACATCTTCTGCTCGACCCAGCGCTCCGCCATCGTTCCGATTCTGATGACCCGGGGCATCGTGGATGTGGTGCGCGCCGGGCCCAATCCGCTTCCCGCGGATCCGGCCGAAATTCAGGCCCTGCAGCAGACGACAAGCGTGGACGTGCCGATCGAGGCTTGGCCGTACACGGAACTGGATAGCGCCGGCGTATTCTGCGTACAGCGGGGTCCGCTGACCGGTCTGATTGGGAGGCTGGTCGAAGTGCGGCAATCGCAGCGGTTGATTCTGTCGATCAACCTTCTCCGCCGGTCGGTTCTGGTTGAGATGCATCCAGACTGGGTTTCCCCTTACGCGCCGGCCTCCGAGGTTCGAGTGGGCGCGCGCATGACGGCTTGATTCTCAGCGGCCGTTCGCTCCGGCATTCCGTTTCTTCAGGCTCTTCGGGCGGTATATCCGACATCGCACCGAATTAATCCGCTGCTTCCCCTGATTCACCCATTGCCTTGGCTGTCCGTCCGATCCTGAACGCGCCCCTGTAACACCCTCTGCGCCTCCCCTGTGGATCGTTCAAGCGCTCATCCGGCTCCGCCTCCGTTCACCGCCGCATTTCCGGCGGTCGCGGCTCTCCATTTTCACCCATATTGCATCGAAGGATGGAGTTTACTTATGTGCAAACTTCCCAAACCGATCGCTCCGGCCGCGTTAGCCATGTTGTTGCTGGCCGCCGCGCCGGCCTTCGCCCAGAACGCGAATCCGTCCGCGTCGACGGCCGCCGCCGCGACCCAGTCGTACGTCACTCCTCCGCCGTACGCGGCGCCCCAGTCGCAGGCCGTCGATCGGTCGGTTACGACGGGGCCGTCGCAGCCGCCCGCTAACCAATCGGCTCCGGCTCCGACTCCCGCTCCGGTGTACGTGAATACGGGCAACTATGTGCTTGGTCCGGAAGATCAGATCACGGTCCGGATCATCGGTCAGTCGGAAACAGACTTTCCGGCGCGTCCCTCGACCATCGCCAACGATGGATTGGTCAATCTTCCCATGGTCGGCGCGGTGCAGGCCGGGGGGCTCACCGTGGAGCAGTTGGAGGCCAGCCTGGAGACGAAATACGCGAAGTATTTCAAACAGCCGCAGGTCACCGTGGATGTGACGGATTTCCGCAGCCAGCCGGTGTCTGTGGCGGGCGAGGTGACGACGCCGGGCGTGATCCAGTTGCGCGGCAATCGAAATCTGCTGGAAGTGATCTCCATGGCTGGAGGGACGCGCCCGGAAGCCGGAGATACGGTCTTGATCACCCGGCAATTGAGCGAAGGCAGGATACCGGTGGATGACGCTTACGTGGACCCGACCGGAAAATACTCCGTCGCCCGCATCGATATCCGCTCGGTGATGAACGGCAAGGATCCC
>JAJYZK010000451.1 GCA_021799945.1 Acidobacteriota bacterium | reverse complement strand
ACGCCGGAGTACAGAGGCGAAGCGGGGAAGGCGCCTTCACGGGGATTCGCAAAAAATGTGGGCGCGGCGCCCGAGCCGGTAACCAGCAAGTCCACGGCGCGGTCGTTGTTCAGGTCGGAGAGAGTGGCGGAAACGGTCTCGCCGGCGCCCCCCAGGGCGGTCGCAGCGGTCCAGTCGGTGAAGGTTCCGTCGCCGTTGTTGCGCCAGAGCCGGTTCGGTTCGCCTCCGGAGGAAGAAGGCCGGCCGGTGACGAAGAGATCGAGGTCGCCGTCGTGATCGATATCGACGAAGGTGATGCCGGCGGGGAGATTCGCAGGATGAATGCCGCTGGACGCGGTTACGTCGCGGAATCTGCCCTGCCCCATGTTTTTGAAGAGCAGAACCCGATCGCTCAGGGCCACGGCCAGATCGGGGAGACCGTCGTTGTCATAGTCGCCCACGGCGCAGGCCACGCCCTCCCCGGTAGCGGTAATTCCGCTTTCCGCAGCCGGCACACGCACAAAGGCGCCCGCGCCGGATCCACGATAGACTTGGATGGCCTCCGCTCCCGCCGACATCAGAAACAGGTAAGAACCTCCGCCTTCGGCCGGGGCCAGCAGGCAGGCTCCTCCCTGCGGGTTGCCGTCGCCGGATGCCGGCGCTCTTCCCGCAGCCCCGGTCTCCTCCATCTTCGGCATCGCCTGGGGAACAAAAACGAGGGGGGCCATCGCCTGCACTTGCGGCGGCGGCATGGGCGAGTTCTCGACCAGGGAATACCGCCCCTCATCGCCGTAGGTATGGGCCAGGGGCACGCCGATCTTGGCCTGGGTCAAATGAGTGAATCGCTGAAAAGCGGCCTGCGACGCCGCCGTCTGGCCCAGCCGCTGCAGGGCCCGCGCCAGGCCGAACTCCGCCGAGGCATGCAGCGGGTTCAGGCGCAGCGCCTCCTGGAACTGCTCTTCGGCCTGCTGCGTCTGTTGCAGCTCCAGCTCGATCGACCCGGCAAAGTAGTGGGCGTCGGCGTCGCGCGGCCGAAGCGCCAGCACTTTTTTCAGATCTTCCAGAGCCTTCTCGTTCTCTCCCGCGTTGCGATGGAGGATGCCGAGGGCGTACCAGACATGCGGGTCGGAGGGATCCTGGACCGCGGCCTTTTCCAAAATAGGCTCCGCCTCGGCGAGGCGCTGCAAGTAGACCAGGGCGATTCCCTGGTTGACGGCGGCGCGCGTCAGTGCGGGGTCCAGCGTGTAGGCCTGGGCGAACTCCGCCTCGGCCTTTTCTAGGAGCTGCTGATTCATCAGCGCGGTCCCCAGATTATTCAGCCTCGCCGCCTGCTGGGCAGTATTGGCGTCCGCGCGGGCGCTCGCAGGGGGAAAAAAGAAGGAGGCGGAGCACGCAGAGAGAATCGCGGCTATTGCGGCGCCGGGAAGGCTCCAGGCGGCTGCTCGCCGGCGGCGGAAGGGATTGCGAAATGCGCTCAGAATGGTCATCTCCCGGGGGGGCAGGACATCGGCGGCAGGGCGGCTGCGCGCCGCTCCCTGACCCGGGGAATGCGGATGCTCCGGCGCAGACTGGGCAGCGTCTCGCTGCGTGGAAAAGTCATGGGGCTAACTATATTGCAAGTGGTCGGCGATGGGAACGCGCGGCCGCGCCGCCCTTCCCGGCTTTTGAGGGCGTGGCGCCAGGCCGGCCGGAGAGTTCACGCCAGGCGCCCGCGATGCGGCAGCAGCCTGCCGAGAGTCTCCGCCACCTCTTCAATCTCCGCGGATGTAAGGGCGTTGAAGAAGGGCAGGGCGATGGTGCGGCAGGCCTCCGATTCGGTGACGAAAAGGCCGGGCGAATCGCGCCACGCGGTATAAGCCGGCTGGAGGTGGATGGGGGCGAAATAGCGGCCGCACCCGATGCCGGCGTCGTGCAGACCGCGGAGAACCGCATCCCGCTCCGGCTCGCCGCAATCCGGGCTCAGGCGGAGCACATACACAAACCAACTGATGCGGCCGCCGGGAGCGGGCGACGCGGGCAGAACCAGATCGGCGAAGCGGCCGAGCCGCCGGGTATATTCCTCGGCGACCGCCTCCCGCCGCCGCAGAATGGCTTCGATTCGCAGCATCTGGCCCAGACCGAGGGCGCAGTGGATCTCCGAGAGACGGTAGTTGTATCCCAGCTCGGAATGCTGGAGCCAGGCATCCGTTTCGTATCGGCCCTGGTTGCGCAGAGCGCGGATCCGATCGGCGAGGCGCCGGTCCGCGGTGACCACCATGCCGCCTTCCCCGGTGGTGATCTGCTTGTTGGGATAGAAGCCAAAGACTCCCAGATCGCCGAGGGCGCCGGCCTTCGCTCCCTGAAATTCGGCCCCGATCGCCTCGCAGGCGTCTTCAATCACGAAGAGGCCCCGGCGCCGCGCGATTTCGAGAATCGCGTCCATTTTCGCCGGAACTCCGAAGGTGTGAACGGCCAGAATTGCGCGCGTCCGCGGGGTGATGCGCTCCTCGATTCGCGCCGGGTCCAGGTTCAGCCATCGCGGCTCGATGTCCACGAAGACGGGGTTGGCGCGCTCGTAGCGGATCGCGTTGGCTGCGGCGATGAAGGTGAAGGAGGGTGCGAGAACCTCATCGCCCTCGCCGATTCCCAGAGCCCGGATGGCCAGGTGCAGACCG
>JAJYZK010000450.1 GCA_021799945.1 Acidobacteriota bacterium | reverse complement strand
GCCCAACACGTTGCCAGTCTGTTTCCCCCCGGCCCGGCAACAGCCGAGGCTCATTCGATTCCTCCGCTGGAACCCGGTAAATCTGGTGCTCTTTCCGCACCTGCTCAGATTTCAAATCGACCGGAAATGCTCGATTCCATTGAGCGGATCAATGACGAATTTGAAAATCGCTACAGCAAGTTATTTTCTACCGATCTGAATCTTACTCGCGGACTTGTGAGCTTCCAAGCCAATAAGTCCCGCGCAGTTTATCGCTGGTACAAATACAAAGAAGCATTTTCCGCCGATCTGGTCGAGTTTCTCCTGCGGCGATACACAAAGGGAAAAGGACGTTTGCTCGATCCATTCGCGGGAAGCGGCACAGCGCTCTTTGCTTCCAGCGCCCTTGGCTGGACGGCGGAGGGGATCGAACTCCTTCCCATTGGCCAGTGCATCACCGAAACCAGACAATTGATTGAACGCGGCATCAGCTTGGCCGATGAGCGCACACTTGCGCAATGGATTTCAAAGGCTCCTTGGCGCCGATCCCCGGCAAAGAAGCCGATTCCAGAGCTGCGCATTACCAAAGGAGCTTATCCGAAGGAAACCGCCGAAGCAATAAGCAGGTTCTTATCCGCCGCCCGCAAGGAGAATGAGACCGTCAAAGCGATTTTGTTTTTCGCCTTGCTTTGCCTTGTAGAGGCTATTAGCTTCACGAGGAAAGACGGGCAATACCTTCGCTGGGATCACCGGTCCGGCCGCCGTCAGGGAGCGAAAATCTTTGATAAGGGAACGATCCCTTCGTTCGATCAGGCTATGACCGAAAAACTCCGGGAGATTGTCTCGGACATTCACCCGGAGGCCGCACAGCAGGAACTCTTCGCGCAGGAGGCCCAACACGGAGAGATTCAGGTGCACCGGGGGACCTGCCTGCAGCTTCTCCAAGACCTGCCCGCTGCATCCTTCGATTGCATTTTTACATCGCCTCCCTATTGCAATCGGTATGACTACACAAGAACCTATGCGCTAGAATTGGCGCTGCTCGGCATCGACGAAAAGGGGATCATAAGACTCCGGCAGGATATGCTGAGCTGCACCGTTGAGAATCGAGAGAAGAACCTCCTGGGCATGAATCCGAGATGGGAATCTGCGATCGCAGCAGCGGACAACCAAGAGATTCTCCAATTGATCCTCCGATACTTGCGAGATGAAAAGGCGCAGGGAAGACTGAATAACAATGGCATACCCAGGATGGTAAAAGGTTATTTCTACGAGATGGCTTGCGTCATCTCGGAATGCGCTCGCGCCTTGAAACCGGGATCGCCGCTCATGATGGTCAATGACAATGTTCGCTATGCCGGAGCCAGCATCCCGGTGGACATCATCCTTTCTGAAATCGCCCTCCGGCTTGGTTTTGAAATTGAGAATATTCTGGTTTTGCCCAACGGCAAAGGCAACAGTAGCCAGCAGATGGGTGCGCACGGCCGGGATGCTTTGAGGAAGTGCGTATATGTGTGGCGGAAAGTATAGGCGAGAATGACCGAATCGTATCGGGGACACCTTAAGTCCAGTGCCGATCTCAGGACAAGCTACGCCGCCGTGCGAGCCGGATTTGTTGAACTTGCATTGGAGAAAAACCGGAGAGCCACGCCCTTTGTGGAAGAGGCCCGCGCATTGAAGGTGTCGGCATCTGCGGCCAAAAAGCCCGGCGATCTGAAGAAAATGGCAGAAATTAGGCAGGGCCTTTTGACTGCCGCCGGAGTCTCCGGGAAGGCAACCAAACATCTTGAAGAAAGCGACAAAGACGATGCCATCGGCGGTTTGATCGCCAACTTCCTGGAACCGGCGGGAGATAAGTTTGTGGAAGAGCTTGTCTTCCGGTTCCTTTTGACGCGAGGCGACGCGCTTGGCGGCTCAATGCGTAACATCGGCGGCTTTATGGCTCAGCGGAAGCTGACCCGTTCGATGATCTCTTGCCTGCGCATTGCAGGAGCGGGCTATTCGTGGCTCCATACAGACACCCAAGCGTGGGCGGATGGTCCTGAGGATGATACCGGGATTGAAGCGCATGTTCGGGGTTTATCGTGGACAAATCGGAGAGGACCGCGAACTCTCCTCTACAACCTGACGGTTCCTCTGGTTGGCAATAACATTGATCTTTGCTTGCTCAACCGGGGATATGCCGCCCTGACGAAAGAGGATTTCTCCAAGCCGGAGATATACATCGCGTTTGGGGAACTGAAGGGAGGCATCGATCCTGCTGGGGCCGACGAACACTGGAAAACGGCGCGAACCGCTCTCGAAAGGATTCGCAAGGCATTTGCAAAACATCCGGTGTTGACCTTTTTTGTCGGAGCCGCAATCGAGGCAAAGATGGCAGACGAGATATGGAACCTCCTGGAGGACAAGGCGATTGCAAACGCGGCGAATCTAACCGATGACGACCAAATCGCAGCCATTTCAAAATGGCTTTGCGCCTTATAATTCTGGCGGATATTACTGGTTTATCGTGGAACGTATGGCAAGCGGGGCGTCCCATCTCCCGCATGCCGTGCTCAAGACTGCATGCCGGAGCGCCAATACTGGTATATTGAAGGTGGCAATCGGTTGAGCAGTTGACGTCGATGCGCGCGTCTCCGGGGCGATGTTTTAGCAGATGCATTTCGAGACC
>JAJYZK010000449.1 GCA_021799945.1 Acidobacteriota bacterium | reverse complement strand
CTTTGCGATGAGCGGGCGGTAGGCAACGGGATGCCCTGAGTCAGAAGGTTCCGTGGGGGGCGGCATTCCAGGGCAGGCGCACCAAAACTCATCGGCAGTGCCTCACGGTTGTTCACCCGGCCCGCCTGCCTATGGTTCGAATCTCGGAAAGAACGTTCGAGATTCGATTCCGTCTCAATTACGGCTTACTGCGATTTTGACCGGGCCACCGGCCGGCCCCCAGGAGCGGCGGCATAAAAATCAATCTCAACACGACCACGCCATTTCCGAAAATGCCGTAAGATCGATTCATCAAGAAATTCGCTTTATGAGCGACTCGCGCCGAGACTTCCTGAAAAGGGCCGGAATGGCTGCTGCAGCTCCGATGATTGGAGTTGGCCGGTCCCAGCCACCCCTCGCCGGTGATCTCAATTCCGGTTCTGCATCCGATCCTGATCACATCGCCTCGGTGGTCTACGACCTGGCGGTGCTGGAAGCTACTCCGGGCGGTATCGCCTGCGCCGTACGCGCCGCGAGAGAAGGGCTCCACGTACTGCTGGTCAACCGCGCCGCCCATCTTGGGGGAATGATCAGCGGGGGCATCGGCGTACTGGACGCGATGTACGGCGGCAAGCGTGCGACCTTTCTCGACGAATTCCAGCAGCGCGTCCTCGAATTCTACAGAGCGAAATACGGCGAAGACTCTCTTCAGTATCAGGCGGCGCGTCCGGGACCGCGCCTGGCGCCCGACAGCCGGCTAAGTTTCGAGCCCAGCGTCGGCGAGGCGGTGCTCAATGCAATGGTCTCCGGAGAGAAAAACATTACGGTCCTCAAGGGCTATTATCCGGCCGTCGTCGATCGCAGCGGACGCATCATCCGCTCCGTGACGCTCGCCAGTGAAGCCATGCCTGGGACGGTCACAGTCAGCGCAAAGGTTTTTGTTGACGCATCCTATACTGCCGATCTCGCAGCCGTGGCCGGGGTGGAGTACCGCGTAGGGCGGGAGGACCGCAACCAGTTCAACGAGCCTCATGCAGGCAGGATCTTCACCTTGCAACGCAGATCATCGGAAGATCACTCCCTCTACCCGCGTGCAGCGGTGACCGGCGGCCTCAATCTCAGGCCGGTGAGCGCCGTGAGCGGCGAGACCTTCGCGGGCAGCACCGGCGAGGGAGATACGAAGATCGAAGCATGGAACTATCGCCTTTGTGTCTCGCGTGATCCCAGCAACCGCCGCTATCCCGAACAACCCCCAGGCTACAATCGCCAGGAGTTTATCGACACCTATTCCGAGGACTTCCCGCGCATTGGGAAGCACCTGATTAACCAGAAGACGACCTGGTGGGAGAATCTGACAGTCGCCAACTACGCCTATCCGGACGGGCACTGGCCCACGCGCCACAAAATCGAGGCGCGCTACCGGGACTATGCGCTGGGCAGGATGTACTTTCTGCAGAATGATCCCTGGGTCACGGAAAAACGCCGTCAGGAGGCTCGCCAGTGGGGCCTTGCCAAAGACGAATTCGTTGACAACCAGAATTTTCCTTATCAGCTTTACATCCGCGAAGCCCGTCGCATCGTGGGGCGCTATATCTTCAAGGAGCAGGATGCGACCTTTGCTCGCGGCTACGAGCGCACGCCGGTCCAGGACGACAGCATCGCTATCACGGATTGGTATATCGACCTGCAGCAAGTGAGCCGCGAGCGCCAGTTGGGCAGCAGCGAGGAGGGCCTGCTGAGCCTTTCCGAACTCGCCCGTCCCGCACAGATTCCCTATCGAACGCTCTTACCGAAGGATATCGATAATCTGCTCGTTATCGTCTGTATCTCCACAACTCATGTCGGCTGGGGAGCAGTCCGGCTGGAGCCTACGTGGATGCATATTGGCGAGGCGGCGGGTTTCGCGGCGGCGCATGCCCGCCAGCGCCGCGTCAATCCGGCTCTTATACGGACTGCGGAATTGCAGCGTGTCCTTGCCGATCGCCGGATGATGATGTCCTTCTTTAACGACTTCGATATGGGCGCCGATGCCGCGTGGGTTCCGGCCGTCAACGATCTCGCGACTAAGGGATTCTTCGATTCTTACAACGCCCGTCCCAACGATCCGCTGCTCTCCTCAACCGCCGTTCAGTGGGCGGCGTTTGCCAATGAGATCGCCGCCGGCCAATCCAACGGAGACGAGCGCGCGCGCCGGCTGGCCGCCTCTGCGCCTGCTGGCGCTCCGGTGCCGGCGGAGACTTTTGCGCAGATGTTTGACGGCGGCCCGATCGAGAAAACGGCCGGCGCAAGCGCCATTCGGACCCAAATGGCCCGGCAAGGATTGCAGCCCGGAGCCGTGCTCCGCCGCGGAGATGCCTGCCTTCTTGTCTATCGCGCGCTGGCCCTCGGCTAGCCTGGCACGTCTCCCACGCCGGCTGTGGAAGGGCCGGTGGCCCGGTCATCAAAATCACAGCGAGCCGTAAGAGTTGTGCCCCGTTCATCGCGTTCTTTGCGATGAGCGGGCGCAGCCTCTCCGCCGGGCAGTAGCGCCTTTGCAGAAAATTACCCTCCCCTGGTGCACAATCGTACTTGGAAGACGAGCTGTTCTTAACCCCGTCCTCCACCCGCAAACTTATGCAACGAATGAGAAACATCACCGTCTGCGTGCCCGAACCGATGTACCGCCGGGCGCGGGTCTACGCGGCCCAG
>JAJYZK010000448.1 GCA_021799945.1 Acidobacteriota bacterium | reverse complement strand
TCCGCGTCGTTGATCCGGTCGACCAGGGCGTTGGCGGCAAACCCTCCAAAAATGACATTGTGGACGGCGCCGATGCGCGCGCAGGCCAGAACCGCGATCGCCAGTTCAGGGGTCATGCCCATGTACACCGCGACACGGTCGCCCTTCTTCACACCCAGCCCTTTGAGCGCATTGGCGAACTTCTGCACCTCGACGTGGAGTTCCCCAAAGGTAAGCGCACGGGTTTCGCCCGGTTCGGACTCCCACAGAATTGCGGTCTTATCTCTGCGGCCGCTCAGCGCGTGCCGGTCGACGCAGTTGTAACAAAGGTTGAGCTTGCCTCCAATGAACCATCTGGCGACCGGATTGCGCCACTCCAGCACTTTGGTCCAGGGGTTGAACCAGTGCAGTTCGCGGGAGACGTCCGCCCAGTAGCCCTCCGGATCTTCCACCGAGCGCCGGTAAATCGCCTCGTATTGCTCCAAACTGCCGACATGAGCGCGTGAGGAAAACTCCGGGGATGGAGGAAAGACGCGGCTCTCCCGCAGACTGGAGTTCAGATTGGAATCCCCGCCCGAAACCGTCAACGCCATATACCATGTTCCCTTTACTATGTTCCCTTGATTGCAGCGCTGGATTGATTGCAGCACTGGATTGCAGCCCTCTGTTTCCCCAACCACTATATCGTCCTTCCCGGCGGTTCGGCCGGAGTGCGGGGCCGGACCGCCGGGCGGAGACGCCGCCCGAAGAGCGGTTGTTGGGATCAAAGCGCGTAGCGTTGGCGGTGCCACTCCCAGGCGCTGCGAACGATCGCGTCGAGATCCGCGAATTGCGGCTTCCAGCCGAGTTCCCGCATGATCTTTTCCGAGCTGGCGATCAAAACGGCGGGGTCTCCCGGCCGCCGGGGCGCCTCTTCGACCGGGATCGGGTGTCCGGTAACCCGGCGGGCCGATTCGACCACTTCGCGGACGGAAAAGCCCTGTCCGTTGCCGAGGTTGTAGACCAGCCGGTCGCGAGCCTCCAACGCCTCCCAGGCGAGCAGGTGGGCCCGCGCGAGATCGGCTACGTGAATGTAATCGCGAATGCAGGTCCCGTCGGGGGTGGGATAGTCGCGGCCGAAGACCTTGATGCTCCTGCGCCGCCCGAGGGCCACATCCAGAATCAATGGGATGAGGTGCGACTCTGGCTCGTGCGCCTCGCCCCTGCCGGGCACGGCGCCGGCCACGTTGAAGTATCGGAGGCTGGCGCAGCGCAGGCCATGGACCCGGTTCATCCAGGCGAGCATCTGCTCCACCAGCAGTTTCGACTCGCCATAGGCATTGGTCGGCTGGAGCGCCGCATCTTCGCGGATCGGCGTCTCTTCCGGTTCGCCATAGACCGCCGCCGTGGAGGAAAACACCAGCCGTTTCACTCCCCGCGCGACCATGGCCTCGAGCAGGCTCAGAGTTGCCGCCGTGTTGTTGCGGAAATAACGCTCCGGCGCCTGCATGCTTTCCCCGGCCTCAATCAGGGCGGCGAAGTGCATGACCCCGGCGAACTCCGATCCGGCGAAAAGGGCCTCAAGTCCCGCCCTGTCCGCTACTTCGCCCTCCACGAACTCGGCGCCTGCGGGAACCATCGAGCGCCGCCCGTGGCTCAGGTTGTCATAGACGACGACGGAGCGCCCACGCTCCAACAGCAGCCGCGCCACCGTTCCTCCGATGTAGCCCGCTCCGCCGGTAATTAAAATCTTCACTGGCCCCCGCCTCCTTCTTGATACTCTGTATTGCAGAGATCCCGACAAACAGTCTATCGGTGAGGAGACCGTTTGCCGGCGGATCCGGAAACAAAGAGGCAGCCTCGCCCCGTCGGCGCGGCGCCCGGGAAACCGGGCCTTTCGAGCCGATGGAAATGGCTTTGTCGCAATGCCTGGCTGAGTCTGCGCGCTCCTCCCTCAGTTGCCCGGTAAAGTCGATATGCCGCTCCGCATCCATACACTTCTGTTCCCAACTGCTCCACCTTTGGGTTACTGTGCGCGAGTAAAATCTCGGCTATCGTACGAATGATCACCGGTACTTTTGTACTTGCAGCCGACCTGTGCTGAGAAGCGGTCGGCGCCTGGCGGCGAGGCGGCATCCAAAGGCGGGGTAAAGCGCTCGGCGGTTACCCGGAGCGGGAACTTTACGGTCCCGATGCGCCCCGATGGTCGGGAATTGCATCTGAGAACGAATCAGGGCGACGGCCGTTCTGAGAAATGGTTATGGCTGGCAACTCACCTCACCAGACTTCGAGAGAATTAGGGATCGTTGCAACTATGCAGGAAGATCTTCTAAATCGCGCAAACTTCGGATTGCTGCCGGAGCCGCAGGGCCGCTGGGGATCGTTTGGAATCAGCCTGATCACCAACGTTGTGCTATTGACGATTCTGCTTCTGTTCACGGCGGCGCAGATTCACAAGGTCGCCAAGCAGAAATATATCCAGAACCTGACCTTTCTGAGCGAACCGCCGCCTCCGCCGAAGATCGTTGTGCCCAAGGTGAAGGTGTTTGCGCCGCCCCAGCCGCAGGTGGTGAAGCTGGAGCCGCCCAAGATTGTTCTGCCCAGGCAGACGCCGGCCCCCGAGCTTCCGAAGCCGGTCAAGCTGGATCAGCCGGACCAGCCGAAACTGCCGCCGGCGCCGCCGAAGGCTGTAGCTCCGCCTCCGCAGCCGAA
>JAJYZK010000447.1 GCA_021799945.1 Acidobacteriota bacterium | reverse complement strand
TTACGGCAATGGACTCGGGCGCGGCGGGAGTGGCAGCCGGCGACGGGGGCGTTTCCTGGACCTGAAGGGTCGCGGTCGCCGCCCGCCACTCCGTTCGGGCTTCGACGGCGGAGGCCGCGGGTTCCGAGGGAAGGCTTTGCCCGGCGGAGGGAGCCGCCCCATCGGGATTGGAGTATTCCGCATCGGTTCCGGCGCCGGCCGCCGAGTCTCCCATGATGACGGTTCTGCCCACGGCGTAGCCATAGCCGAAGAAGACAGCGCAGATCATCGCCAACCCCAAGAACATGCCGAGCAACGAGGAAGTGTTGAGCGTGATCTCGGACTCGTGAGCCTCCAGCGCGTCCTCAAAAATGGTGGTCATCGCCGCTCCTCCGGCTTCACCGCCAAATCCGCCGAGAGCCGCGGGTCGCCCAGTCTGTTAAACAGGGTCATCATTTCCAGGGGCAGAGGAAAAACAATGGTGGTGTTTTTTTCCACGCCGATATCGGTCAGGGTTTGCAGATACCGCAGCTGCAGGGTCATGGGCTGCGTGGCCAGCAGGCTCGCCGCATCCACCAGACGCTGGGCCGCGCTGAATTCGCCCTCGGCGTGGATCACTTTGGCGCGCTTTTCGCGCTCCGCCTCGGCCTGCTTTGCCATGGCGCGCAGCATGGATTCCGGCAGGTCCACCTGCTTGACCTCCACGCTGACCACCTTCACCCCCCAGGGAGCGGTGTGCTGGTCGATGATGGTCTGGATCCTCTGGTTCAGCGATTCGCGGTGGGAGAGCAGCTCATCCAATTCCACCTCTCCCAGCACGGAGCGCAGGGTGGTCTGGGCGAACTGCGAGGTCTGGTAGACGTAATTCATCACTTCGATCACGGCGCGGGAGGGATCGATCACCCGCAGCGTGATTACCGCATTGACCTTCAGCGTCACATTGTCGCGGGTGATGATGTCCTGCGGGGGAACTTCCAGAACCTCCTGCCGCAGGGAGACGCGAACCATCTGATCGAACGGGCGGAATATCAGGATGACGCCCGGTCCCTTGGGCGCCGGCAGAGCGCGCCCAAGGCGGAATACGACGCCTCTTTCGTATTCCCTCAAAATCTTGATGGAATTCACCAGGTAGAGAAAGACGACAAGAATGATAAACAGCCCGGGAACGCCAATACCCATCATGGTGGGCCTCGCTCAGCAGGGATTGTAACGCAGGCCCGAAGCCGGGACCGGCGAATCTCGGTCAGGGAACCCGCTCCACCAACAGGGTGAGACCGCGAATGCCCGTGATGCGGACGCGCTCGCCCTCCGCCGCCGGCGTGGCGCAAGCAGCCTGCCAGAGTTCACCGCGAACCATCACCTGACCTGAGGATTCGGGGCCCTGGGGCAGGAGCTGCCGGGTGACCACGGCGATCTCGCCCATCATCGCCTCGGCCCCGGTGCGAGTCTTGCTGTGCCGGGCCCGGATGGCGAGGCGCAGCAGAAAGACGGTAATCAGGCCGAAGGCGATGCCGGCGCTCAGAGCGGTGGCCAGATGCACCCGCATTTCCGGAATCGGCCCGGCCACCAGCGTCAGGGCGCCGACGACCAGGGCCACAATTCCGGAGGCCGCCAAAACGCCGTGGCTGGGAAATTTCGCCTCCAGAAGGAGCAGCGAGAAGGCCGCCGCCAGCAGCAGCATGGAGGTGAAGCGCACCGGCAGAAGATTCAAGGCGAAGAGGGCGAGCAGCACGAGCACCGTGCCGAGCGCGCCGGGAACCACGGCCCCGGGGGTGTGAAACTCCATGTACAGGAGCAGACCGCCGAGCACGAGGATCAGCAACGCCAGGTTGGGATCGATGAGGCGATCCAGAATCCTCTCGCGGAGCGTGGGATCCACCGTCACCACCGCGGCTCCGGCCGTATGCAGGGTGGTTCTGGCTCCATCCAGCCGGGTGACGGTTCGGCCGTTCAGTTGCGCGAGCAGCGTAGTCCGGTCATTCGCCACAAGATCGATCAGATTCAGTTGCAGCGCCTCCTGGTCGGAGTAGGACTTGGATTTGCGGACGGCGTCCTCTGCCGCGGCGACATTCCGGCCGCGGCGGGCCACGTAGGATCGCAGAAAAGCGGCGGCGTCGTTCTCGATTTTCTGCTTCATGGTGTCGTCCAGCTTTGCGCCCTCAACCACCGGGTGAGCCGCGCCGGCATTCGCGCCGGGGGCCATGGCGGCCACGTCGGCCGACTCCAGAATGAAGAAGCCGGCCGAGCCGGCTCTGCTTCCCGCCGGCGCGACATAGACGACGACGGGAACCGGCGAGGCGAGAATGTCGCCGACGATCTGGCGGGTGGAGTCCAGAAGACCGCCCGGGGTGTTCAACTCGATCAGCGCCACGGCGGCGTGACTGGAGGAGGCCACCTCGAGTCCCCGCCGCACATAATCCGCGCTGATGGGCTGGATGGTGTCGTCCAGATGGATGAGCACGACCGGGGAGGGTGGCGGGCCGGGGAGCGGCGCGGCCAGAGCAAGCGGAGCCCACAGCAGCCAGAGGGCGAGGCGCCAGGCGGATACGCGCCAGTGCGAAAGGCGGGGGATGGCCCCGGCGGAGTCCGCGGCGAGGCGCGCCCCTCTTGCCCGGAGCGGAATCATGGCACGCTCTGGCCCCGGGCCTCGAGCTGCTGCCGCAGCCCGCGCGCGGCGGCGTTTTGCGGCTCCAG
>JAJYZK010000446.1 GCA_021799945.1 Acidobacteriota bacterium | reverse complement strand
ACTGCCCTGGAAGCGCGCCTCGATCTGGGCATCCCCACCCGGACCGAACTGGATACGCTCGGTGCGTACCCGCGCCTCGGGAAACGCGGCCTGAAGCTCGGCATAGACGTGGGGATCGAGTTCAGCGATGCGCTCCAGACTCTCGGCCCGCACGATGAACTGCGCATAGGCGGGGTTGGGCTTGAAGCGGAGGCGGTAGCAGGGGCCGCCGGGCGCCTGAACCGTGCCGTCCGCCGTGTAGAGGAAGGCATCCGGCAGCAGGCGCACCATTTCGTCGCCGTGCGCGCTGTCTTCCTGCTCTTTTTTGAAGCGGTGCTCCTGAATCTCCGGATGAGCCAGCAGATTGTTCAGCCGATCCATTTCGGCCTGCTCCTCCTCCGGGCTGAGGGGGTGGCCGTCCTTTTCCAGCAGCCGGGCCACATCCCCCTCCTTGGTTTCGACGATCTCCTTGAGGTTGCTGCCTTTGGCATCCTGCTTGCTCAAGCGGAAGCGGAAGGGATGGGCCCCTCCATGCGCGTGGAGTTCGTTCCAGGAGGCGTCCCGGACGATCTGGGCGGGGTCCAAGCCGTTCTCGCGGGCCGGGGCCCCCGGAACCGGAGCCGCGGCGGATACCGCAAGGCCGGCCCCCAGAAAAAGGAGTCCGATCTCCAAGGCGGGGCGTTTCATAGCATGTCTCAGGCAGCGAGGTCCGGCCGGCAATCTCCCGGCCCCGACCGGCGCCACTCCGGCGGCGCCAGACCGCTTGCCTCAAAGTTTACCTCCAGACCCCGGCATGCGGCGACTGACCCGTTTGTGGGTTGCAGCCCTATTCCTTTCTTGCGTATAGTTCGGGCAGAGAGGCAGCAACTCCCAACAGGAGCAATCGGATGAGCGCAGTCGAGGGTGCGTTGGCGGTCATCGGCAAATCAGTCCGGATCCGGGGCGAGGTTAAGGGCAGCGAAGATCTGATGGTTGACGGCCAAGTGGAAGGCACGATCACGCTCACCGATAGCCGCCTGACGATTGGACCGAACGCTCAGGTCGCGGCCAATATTTCGGCCCGCGATGTGATTGTTCTCGGCCGTTTGAACGGCGATGTGAAGGCGACCGGGCGCGTCGAACTGCGGCAGGGCTGCGACTTGGTGGGAGACGTCTCGGCCGGACGCCTCTCCATCGAGGAGAATGCGCAGTTTCGGGGCAAGGTAGACTTACTGCAGACTGCCGAAAAGGGCGTTGCGTCGCCTGCGCCCTCCGGCGGAGGGGTCAAAGTTCCCGAAGCGGCTCCCGCGGCGGCCGCGCCGCCCAGATAGCGGGTCAGGAAAAGAATCATTCGTGCAAGCCGCCGTCGCGTCCGCGCAGGCACTCGAGAGCGATCGATGGTATTCCGCAATCTGTTTGGCAAGACGCAAACCGCCCCCGGAGCCGGCCCTGACGCGGCCGTACTGACCGGGCCCCGGATTCCGCGCCATTCCAGCGGATGGTTTGCTTTGTTGAAGCATCTCAAGACCGATCCGGGGATGCGGATCTTGGATATCGGACCGACCTCTTCCACCAACATCAACTTCCTCACCTCGCTGGGGCATGGCGTGTACATGGCCGACTTGGTGAACGAGTCTCTGCGGGGGAACTGGCAGGTGACCGCGGAGGGCGATTCCGAATCCCGGTTCGACGTCGAGGGATTTCTCGATCAGAACATGGATTTTTCGGGGCGGGACTTCGACGTCATCCTGGCATGGACGACGCTCGATTATGTTCCGGAAGCGCTGATCGGGCCTCTGGTGCAGCGCTTCCGCGCGTCCATGAATCCGGGAGGGCGCATACTGGCCTATTTTCACACCCGCGACAACGGAGCCACCACCCCTTTTTGCCGCTATCACGTCGCCGACGGAGAGAATCTGGAGGTGCAGGAGACGACGGCGTCGCCGGTGCAGCGAGTCATCACGAACCGAAACATCGAGCGCATCTTCGATGCGTACTCCAACCTGAAGTTCTTCCTGGCCAAAGACAATCTGAACGAAGTCATCATCACTCGCTGAGCTGCTCGCGGCGCCGCCGGCTGGCGCCGAGTCTGCGTGAGGCAAGGGGCGCCGTCTCGGCGGCGGCTCCTTGGCTTTGGCGGGCGATGCGGCCGACAGCGATGCATCCGGGTAAGCGTCCCGGCGCGCCTCTCCGTTTCGCTTCATCCCAAGGATGGAGGCCATCTTCCACCGAATAGCCGTTGTGAGTGGAGGGCCGCATCATAGAAGATCCCTGCTGTCGACTTCCGCGGTTGAAATCCTTCCAAACATGCAGGAGCCATTCATGACAGCAGTGGAGCAGTCTCCGCTATTCCTCCGGGACGTAGAAGCAAATCCACAGCCCAGCCCGTACGCAGACCTGATCCAGGCTGCGCACTCGCAGGGGCAGGCGCACTGGCAGATCTGGAGCCTTTTCGCCTTCCGTCCTGAGATTACCGGGCATCTGGCGAGTTTCACCGAGGGCGTGATGCGCGGCCCGGCGCCCATTTCCGGCGGCCTGCGCGAGCTGATCGCGGCGTACGCTTCGCGGGTGAATTCCTGCGAGTTCTGCTGGCGCTCGCATGCCGCGGTGGCGGCGGAAATGCTGGGCGACGAAAAGCTGGTGCGCCAGGCGCTCGAGGATCTGGACGCCGCGCCGCTGCCGGAGCCGGAAAAGGCGCTCCTGCGTTTCGCCAACAAGATGAC
>JAJYZK010000445.1 GCA_021799945.1 Acidobacteriota bacterium | reverse complement strand
TACGCCAGCACCCGCTTGCATTCGTTGGAGAGCGGCAGATCGACGGAGGTGCAGACCTTCTCCCGGATCGTGGTATGCCCTTCAATCTGCTTGCGGATCGACTCCACCGAGGCGTGCGAACGCAGAAAGCGGGTCGTCAGCGCCTTGTCTTCCCGCAGGAGTCCCAGCAGCAGGTGCTCGGTCTCAATATAGGGTGAGCCAAACTGGCTGGCCTCATACCGCGCGAAAAAGATCACGCGCCGCGCCTTCTCTGTGTAGCGTTCGAACATATTCCCCTCGAAAAGTTGCCGGCTTCCCCGCGATTCCCGATGCCGGCCATCGGAGATACGGGTGAGCGCGGTGAGACATCGTACTTTTCCGCCGCCCGCAAGCAGCCTCGCTTGCAGGTCAACACCAGGCAGGGCGCAGATGCAAAAGGCCTGACTTTATTTTATCCCGGAACGCCTAACCGCAGCGCTGTACGAATGTGGGTTACCGTTCCCGCCTCCTCTCTGCCGGTTTGACGCCAAACAGGACGGCGCCGGCAGCCGGCCATCCTGCCCCGCGCTTATTGCGGCTCCGCCCGAAGCACCGTTCGCGGCGCAACTTCCAGGGCCTGGCCTTTATCCAGGCGGATCACTCGCCGGCAGCGCCTCGCCAGATCGAGATTGTGGGTCACCAGCACGGTCGTCAATTGGCGCTCGACATGCAGGCGCTCCAGCAAGCCGAACAGCGCCTCCGCGGTCGAGACGTCCAGATCGCCCGTTGGCTCATCGGCCAGCAGCAGCCTGGGTTCGGCGATCAACGCGCGCGCAATCGAGACGCGCTGCTGCTCGCCGCCGGAAAGCTCACCGGCGCGATGCTCGGCCCGCTCCGCCAAGCCTACCTGCTCCAGCCACTCCGCAGCCTGCGCCATGGCCCGCCTCCGGCCTTCGCCGCGCGCCAAAAGCGGCATCGCCACGTTCTCCGCGGCGGTGAACTCCGGCAGCAGATAGTGGAACTGCCAGACGTAACCAATCTCCCGGTTCCGAAAGTCCGCGGCCTGAACGGCGGAGAGCGAACGCAGGGGAACGGAATCGAAAAACACATCTCCGGCCGTAGGCGAATCGAGCGCGCCCATCAGATGCAGCAGCGTGCTCTTTCCCGCTCCGGATTCTCCGACCACCGCCAGCAGATCGCGGCGGCGAACTTCGAAGTTGATGTCGTTGAAAAGGACCAGCTCCCGCCGTCCGGTGCGGTAGGTCTTGCGCAGATGCTCCGCCCAAAGCAGCGGCGGCTCGGCGCCCCCGGCCGCCGGTTCCCGCTCTCCTTCAAAATTCGAGGCCGCAGGGCCGCCCGCGCTCCGATCCGCGGCCGTCTCCTCCGCCGATCGCGAGCGCTCCCGCGGTTGCTCCGAAGCCGGGTTCGGGGATGAATTCCAGGCTGCGCTGCGCGCCATATCTACCTCTACCATCGCGCCGCCCGGGCAAGATAGCGCCTTTCCCTCTTCGCGGCGCCAGATGATAACGGGGCGGGCGCCCTTTCGATGCCGGGCGGGGCCATAGTGTGGCGCCCCCCGAAGTTCACAGCATACATGGAGGCTGGACTGCTATACGGGAATCGTTGCAAAAGCAGATCCTTCGCTGCGCGCAGGACGACAAGGATTCTATGGCGAATTTCGGAGACAGGAGACCAGGTCCCGAGTCGGAAGTTCGCATAACAAAGGAACTGTCATCCTGGCAGGAGTTTGGCCCGCTTTTGGGCCAAACGGAGTCGAAGGATCTGCGGTTGTTCTGGAACGAATTTCCGATTCGCCACGCTAGAACGCGCCATGGCCGCTGAACACCGCTCTGAGGGTGCGGGAAAGGACGTACAAATCCAGCCAGAGGGACCAGTGATTCACGTAATGCGTATCCATTTGAACCCGCTCCTGGTAGGTAATCGCATTGCGTCCGGAAACCTGCCACAGGCCCGTGATCCCCGGCCGCACCCGGGCGTAATCGTGGAAGAATTCCCCGTACCTGCCGACCTCCTCGGCAATGATGGGCCGCGGGCCCACAATGCTCATCTCCCCGCGGATCACATTCCAAAGCTGCGGCAGTTCGTCCGCGCTCGTCTTCCGCAGCAGCGCGCCGATCTTCGTCACGCGTGGATCCTTCCGCAGCTTGTGATTGCATCGCCATTCCGCCAGCAGCTCCGGATCGGCCGCCAGGCGCTCCGCAAGATGCGCACCCGCATTCTTCACCATGGTGCGGAACTTCCAGGCCCGAAATGGAGCGCCGTGTTTCCCGATCCGAGGATGACCGAAGAAGACCGGCCCGCTCGACGTCAATTTGATGGCGACGGCGATCAGCGCCATCATCGGCGCCAGGGTCAGGAACATCGCGACGGCGATCAGCAAATCCCCGCACCGCTTCAGCACCCGCGGGGCGAGCCTCGTCAGGCCTTGTGACACCCGGATGGTGTGCCAGCCATCCAGCACTCCCACCCCGGAGCCCAGTTTGCACCAGGGAGAGATGGGCGGCGCGAAGATCATGCCGGTGAAAGCGTGCCCGTACTTCCTCGTCACTTCCGGAAGCGAACTTTCCTCCTGTCCTCCCAGCAGCGCCACCGCGGTATGGATCTTCCGTTCGCGGGCGAACTCCAGCCCGGCGTTCCTGTCGTGAAATTCCGGCAGGCCCGCTACGCCCACGGGCGGTCCGGACTCATTGAGCACGGCCGCC
>JAJYZK010000444.1 GCA_021799945.1 Acidobacteriota bacterium | reverse complement strand
CACAACCCCGCAGGGCTCTTCGCGGCCGGAGGCACCGGAGAATTCTTCTCTCTCTCGGCCTCCGAGTTCGCCTCCGTCGTCCGCGCGGCCGTCTCCCAGACCCGGGGCCGCGCGCCGGTGATCGCGGGCTGTGGGTATGGCGCGGCGACGGCCAGAGAATATGCCCGGGCGGCCGAGCAGGCCGGAGCCGACGGCCTGCTGCTGTTCCCTCCCTATCTCGTGCAGGCCGAGCCGGCGGGACTGGCCTCCCACGTCGAGGCGGTCTGCGCCTCCACCAGCCTCGGCGTCATCTTTTACAGCCGCGACCAGGCCATCCTCGACGAGACGACTTTAGAGCGGCTTTGCGACCGCTGCCCCAATCTGGTGGGCTTCAAGGACGGCGTCGGCGATATCGAGCGCATGACCCGGATCTACGCCCGGCTGGGCGACCGGCTTACCTACATCGGCGGCCTGCCCACGGCGGAGACCTTCGCCCTGCCCTACCTGGAGTTGGGCGTAACCACGTACTCCTCGGCGATCTTCAATTTTCTGCCCCATTTCGCGCAGGAGTTTTACGCCGCGGTGCGGCGCCGCGACCACGCCGCCGTGTACCGGGAGCTGCGGGAGTTCGTACTGCCCTATGTCGCCATCCGCAACCGGCGCAAGGGATATGCCGTCTCGATCGTCAAAGCCGGCATGCGCGCGGTGGGCCGCCCGGCCGGACCCGTCCGGCCTCCGCTGACCGATCTGGAGCCCGCGGAATTGCAGGAATTGACGAATTTGATTGCCGGCAGGTCGTGAACGGATGCAGAAGGCCATCGCCCCCGGTTTGCAACACACCCACCTCCGCTGGGGGATTCTCGCCGTCATTTTCGCGGCAAGCTGCCTGAGTTACGGAGACCGTATCTCCCTGGCTCTCGCGGGGCCGGGGATGGCCCGGGACGTCTCCCTCGGCGTGGTGAAGATCGGCTACCTCTTCTCGGCTTTTAGCTGGGCCTACGTTCTCGGCCAGGTTCCCGCGGGAGGATTGCTCGACCGCTTCGGACCCAGAGGCGTCTATGGAGCCTCGATTGCGATCTTCTCCCTGCTGGCCCTCTTCGTTGGGTTTTCCGGCCTGCTCTCCGCGGGGGCGGCCTTCGCGGCGATCCTGGCGCTCCGCTTTCTCTCCGGCCTGGCCCAATCCCCGATCTTCCCCGGCAACGGGCGCGTGGTGGCCGCCTGGTTCCCTACCGCGGAGCGGGGCCGGGCCTCCGCCATCTTCAACGCATCGCAGTATTTCGCGCTCGTCGTGTTCGCCCCGCTGCTGGGTTGGATCAGTCACGCCGCCGGCTGGAAAAGCTGTTTCTGGTTCATCGGCCTTTTTGGATTCGTACTCGCCCTGCTGTGGACCCGCAACGTGTACGATCCCCGGCGCCACCCGCGAATCTCCGCCTCTGAGATCGAGACGATCGAAGGCGGAGGCGGTCTGGTCCTCGCCGCCGGCCGGGCGCCGGGGGCGGCCGCCGCGCTCACCTGGCGGGCGGTGAAGGCGCTGCTGCGTCATCGCATGCTTGCCGGCATCTATCTCGGCCAATACTGCGTAAACACCTTAACCTGGTTCTTTCTTACCTGGTTTCCCATCTATCTGTCCCGGGCCAGGGGCCTCTCCGTTCTGAAGGCCGGCTTCGCCGCCGCCCTGCCCGCGGTCTGCGGAGGGATCGGCGGTGTCCTCGGCGGAGTCATCTCCGACCGTCTGCTGCGCGCCGGCTATTCGCTCAGCTTTGCCCGCAAGGCTCCCATCGTCGCCGGGATGCTGCTCTCCGTGGTGATGATCGGATGCATCTTCGCCAGGTCCCAGACCGTGATGCTTCTGCTGATGTCGCTCTCCTTCTTCGGCAAGGGCATCGGCTCCCTGGGATGGACGCTCATTGCGGATACTTCGCCCACGGGAATGGTGGGAGTGAACGGCGCGCTCTTCAACCTGATTGGCAACATATCGGGAGTCACCACGCCGGTCATCATCGCGTATCTGGTCAAGACCACCGGCTCCTTCAACGACGCGCTGCTTTTTGTCGGCGCAACGGCGCTGCTGGCGATCGCCGGATACGTTCCCATCGCCGGAACCATCCGCCGGCTGGAGCTGAAGCCGGCGCCCATCGCGGAGGGTGCGCTATGACGGCAGGGAGGATTGACGCCGGGCATGCAGGATCGCCGGTAATTCGCAGCATGCGGGCGATCCCGGTGGCCGGATACGACAGCATGCTGCTGAACCTGAGCGGAGCGCATGCTCCGCTGTTCACCCGCAATCTGGCGCTCCTTGCCGATAGCGCCGGCCATACCGGGGTCGGCGAGGCGCCGGGCGGCGAGGCGATCCGCATGGTGCTGGAGGAGGCCGAGCCCTTGATCGCCGGCCGCGCCATTGCCGATCTCCACGCCATCCTGGAGGAGATGCGCCGGCGCTTTTCCCATCGGGACCGCCGCGGCCGCGGCCAGGAGACCTTCGATTCGCGGGTTGCGGTGCACGCCATCGCCGCGGTCGAATGCGCGCTGTTCGACTTGCTCGGGCAATATTTGCAGGTTCCGGTTTCCGCCCTGCTGGGCGAAGGCAGACAGCGGACCCAGGTCCCGGCGCTGGGCTATCTGTTTTTCATCGGCGATCGCAGCAAGACCAACCTGCCCTATCGCAGCAGCCCGGCGGAGGGCGACGAGTGGCTGCGCCTGCGCGACGAGGAGGCGTTGACGGCCGAGGCCGTCCTTCGGCTGGCT
>JAJYZK010000443.1 GCA_021799945.1 Acidobacteriota bacterium | reverse complement strand
CAGACCCTCCCCCGCAGCAGCGCCCTGCACGCACTTTGAACCGGCGCCGGCGCAAGCCGGCAACCCGCCGGAAGGAAGCAGTCACCATGCCTCGTTCGCTCAAAACGATGTTCGAAAAGATCTGGGAGTCGCATGTCGTCGCGTCGCCTGCGGGTGAGCCGGAGCTGCTCTACATCGATCTTCACCTACTGCATGAGGTCACTTCGCCGCAGGCCTTCGACGGCCTGCGCTTGGCGGGCCGCAAGGTTCGGCGTCCCGACCGCTCCGTGGCCACCGTGGATCACAATGTTCCCACCACCGCGGATCGTTTTGTGATCCACGATGCGATCGCGGCCCAGCAGATCGAAACCCTGCGCAGAAACTGCGCGGAGTTCGGCGTGCCGCTCTACGACATGGAATCTCCCTACCAGGGCATCGTGCATGTGATCGGCCCCGAGCTGGGCCTCACCAAGCCGGGAATGACCATTGTGTGCGGCGACAGCCACACCAGCACGCATGGCGCATTCGGGGCGCTGGCCTTCGGCATCGGCACCTCGGAGGTGGAGCATGTGCTGGCCACGCAGTGTCTGCAGCAAACCCGGCCCCGCACCTTCCGCATCTCGGTCGAAGGCCGGCTGGCCCCCTCCGTCACCGCCAAGGACCTGGCCCTTGGCATCATCGGACACATCGGCAGCGACGGAGCCACCGGCTACGTCGTCGAGTATGCCGGCGAGGCCGTGCGCGCGCTCTCGATGGAAGGGCGCATGACGCTCTGCAATATGAGCATCGAGGCCGGCGCCCGCGCCGGAATGATCGCCCCGGATGAAGTGACCCTGCGCTATCTGCAGGGGAGGGATTTCAGCCCTGCGGGCGAGGCATGGAGCGAAGCCGCCGCCGCATGGAAGGCTCTGGCCACCGACCCCGGCGCCCGCTTCGACCGCGAGCTGGCATTGCAGGCGAAGGATTTCGCTCCCTTCGTCACCTGGGGCACCAACCCCGGCATGGTGGTTCCGGTGACGGGCATGGTTCCCGACCCGAAGTCCGCGGCCAGCGAGGCCCAGCGGCGCTCCTGGGAGCGGGCTCTGGATTACATGGCGCTGGAGCCCGGCAAGCCGGTGGAGGAGGTCTTCGTGGATCGCGTCTTCATCGGATCCTGCACCAACTCCCGCATGGAGGATCTTCGCGCGGCGGCGGCAGTGGTCGATGGCTACCAGGTGCATCCCCGGGTGCGGGCCATGGTCGTACCCGGCTCGCGCCAGGTGAAGGCGCAGGCGGAGCGGGAGGGCCTGGATCGCGTCTTTCTCGCCGCCGGCTTTGAGTGGCGGGAGCCCGGCTGCTCCATGTGCCTGGGCATGAATCCCGACATTCTCTCCCCCGGCGAGCGCTGCGCCTCCACCAGCAACCGCAATTTTGAGGGGCGGCAGGGCCGCGGCGGCAGGACGCATCTGGTCAGCCCGCAAATGGCCGCCGCCGCCGCGATCACCGGACACTTCACCGACGTCCGCGCGTGGGAGTTCAAGCCGGCGGGCGGCTATCTCGCGCAGTCCAGGGAGACGGCATGAAGGCCTTTCGCGAACTGAGCGCCATCGCGGTCCCGTTGGCTTACGACAATATCGACACGGACCAGATCATTCCCAAGCAGTTTCTCAAGCGAATTGAGCGCACCGGCTACGGGGAGTTTCTCTTCTACGACTGGAGGCGCGTGCAGGAAGGTCCGGATGAGGGCAAGCCCCGTCCCGACTTCATTCTGAACCAGCCGCAATACGCGGGCGGCGAAATTCTGCTGGCGGGAAAGAACTTCGGCTGCGGCTCCTCCCGCGAGCACGCCGCCTGGGCTTTGGACGATTACGGCTTCCGCTGTGTCATCGCCCCTTCCTTCGGAGACATCTTTTATTCCAACGCGGGGAAGAATGGAATCCTTCTGGTGACGCTGCCCGAGGAGCAGGTGCGGCTGCTGCAAGAGCGCGCGGCCTCCATCCCCAGGTATCGGCTGCATGTTTCGCTGGAAGAGCGGACGGTCTCCGACGGCCAGGGCTTTCACGCCTCGTTTGCGATCGATTCCTTCCGCCGCGATTGTCTGCTGAAGGGCCTGGACGACATTGGCCTTTCGCTTCGTCATTCCGCGGCCCTGGACCGCTTTGAACGCAGCCACGACCGCGAGTTCTGGCTGCTGCCCCGGCCCGGCGCAGCGCCCGCGGAAGGCATGGAGCGGGAGCGGACGGCCGGCGCAGAGTCGTAGCGGAGGCGCCGGTGTGGCGCACGCGAGATTCACAGCATGCATGGAAGCTGGACAGCTATGCGGACATCGTGGAGAAGGCGGATCCTTCGCAGGGCTCAGGAGGACAAGGATTCTGTGTCGAACTTCGGAGACACGATGCTGGTGTCTTGAGTCAGAAGTTCGCAGAACAAATGAACTGTCATCCTGAGCGGAGTTTGGCCGGCTGTTGGGCCAAACGGAGTCGAAGGATCTGCGGTTGTTCTGCACGAATTTCTGATTCGCCACATTAGGGAGACGCTGAAAAGCGCGGCGCTGCGGTGGGCTCGGCCGCAAATGCGGTCTCGGCGCGGATTCCGCGGCGCCTCGGTGAGGATGGTATGAGCAAAGAAGACAGTGCGACGATCCACCGGCCGACCCGGCTGACGGGAGCCGAAATCCTATGGGCCACGCTCGAGGGCGAAGGAGTCCGCGAGGTCTTCGGATATCCCGGCGGGGCGATCCTGCCCGCCTATGACGCGCTGCGCCACTTC